>JAVJTC010000031.1 GCA_040219085.1 Acidimicrobiales bacterium | reverse complement strand
CTGGCTGCTGCTGGCGTGTCTCGTGGCGGTGGCGATGTTCGCCGCCGCGTGCGGAGACGACGACGACACGGCGAGCGCCTCTGATGACGGCGCCATCATCAGAGGCGCCATCATCAGAGGCGCCGTCATCAGAGGCGCCGTCATCAGAGGCGCTCGCCGTGTCGTCGTCGTCTCCGCACGCGGCGGCGAACATCGCCACCGCCACGAGACACGCCAGCAGCAGCCAGAGGCTTCTGTGTCGTTCCGATCGCTTGGTCCCGGTCATTGAGGTCCTCCCCCTTCGCTCATCTGAGCATTCGGCTGCCCAGATGTGACGACAAGGTATTCGCGAGGATGCGCGGTGTCAACAGAAGAGCAGCACACTGCTCATCCGAGAAGTGAGCGGACAGGGACGTGCCCAGCCTCGGGAACACGCGCGGGGTTCGGAGGGTCACGGTCCGCGGGCCATCTCGAGACCAGCAGCGTTCGTGGATTGGCGACAGCCCGCGTCCGGCGAATCGCCCAGAAGTCAGGTTCGGCGGGGCGTCAGATCCCGAGCCGGGCCGCCGTCTCGTCCCAGAGTTCGCGGTAGGCCGTGGTGGCCGGACTCGTCGGGGCGAACAGGCTCAACGGTTCGCGCCGGTCCGGCAGTCGCTCGACGTCGGCGGCGGCCGGGATCATGGTCGTGAACAACTCGCTGCGTTGCGACGGCAGGCTCTCCACGAGATCCATGTGGCCGCGCTTGCGCCTGTCCACCATCGTGAGGAACGCCACCGCGGGCACCCGCCGGAGGCGCTTGTCGCCGGCCATGAAGGCCGACAGCTGGTCGAAACACCGCAGGGGCAGCGTCGCCGGCACCACCGGCACCATGACGAGGTCCGTGGCCCGCAGGACGCTCTCGATCGACAGACCGATACCGGGCGGACAGTCGATCACGACCACGTCGTAGTCGTCGGTGATCTCGTCGAGGAGACGGCCGAAGGTGCGCCGCGGCTTGGGGATCCGGGTGAAGGCGGTATCGAGGCGGCGCAGCGAGAAGTCGGCCGGGACGACGTCGAGACGTTCCCAGCGGCTCTCGAAGACGTTGTCGCGCAACCGACGTGACGAGTCGAACAAGCGGCGCCCCCCGCCGGCGACCCGGCGTCCCACGCCGAGGGCGAACGTAGCCGCGCCCTGCGGGTCCACGTCCCACACGAGGACCCGCAGTCCCGACTCCGAGGCGAAGTGGGCCAGCGTCACCGCCGAAGTGGTCTTGCCGACGCCGCCCTTGATCGACGACAGCGCGACGACCTTCACGACCGGTCCCAGCGGGGCACGTCGTCAGCGGGGGCCATCCAGCCCCGGAGGCTCTTGTCCGACGCCCGCTTCCATGCGGCCTGCCAGGCACGGGCTTCCTCGGCCGCCTCCGCCGTCAACACCCCCGCGATCCGCCCGGCGGCAAATGCCCCCTCCGGCGACGAGGACGCCGCGACCACCGCGAGGGACTCGCTGGCGATCTCGGCGTCGTTGATGGCACCGAGCGCGTCCTGGACCTTGGCGAGGCGCCGCGCCAGCTTGCGGGGAGCGGCACCGAACGCGGCCGACACGGCATCGGAGGAGTACCGGCATCGCTTCGCGAGGATCCGCACCGCGTGCAGTTCACTGACCGGCGCGTCCGCCCCGAGCTTCTTGACCGCCTTCTTCAGCCGCTTCCAGCGGCGGTGGACGGAATCCGCAAGCAGCTCGTCGGCCGGGTCGTCAGCCTGGGGGGCGGTCACCGGGTCGTTGGTCAACTCGACGACCCGGTCCAACAGGCGCGCCACACGCGCGCTGTCGAGATGACCACGCAGGCGTCGCTGCTCCACCTGACAGGAGTGTTCGAGCGCGGCGACCACTTCGACGAAGCCGTCGTCGGCGAGGCCCGGATGACGCTCGCCCACGCCACGGACGTTCTCCAGCAGGACGTCGGCGTCGCGGACAGCGCCGAGCTTCGCGGCGAACCACTTGAGCTCACGGGCGAGTGGTTCGAACGCCTTGCGGTCGAGCAGGAGGCCGAAGGTCGCGATGTCCGATCGCAGCCGACGGATCGCCACCCGCGCCTGGTGCACGCCCTCGGGATCCTCACCGACGCGGGCGAGCGGCAGGTGGTCGACGAGGTGGACCCCGGCCGATGCGAGGGCCGCGTGGATCACCTCACGGGCCGTGGGATCCTCGCTCACCTCCGGAACGTCGATGTCGGCGGGGCGGCGCGCGGCGGGACCCAGGACGGTGGCGAGCTTGGGGATCTGGGTACCAACCGTTCCGCCGGCCGCGACGATCACGTCGCCGACGGCGTCCACGTGGGCCGCACCCTCCCCGGTGAACTCGATCTCGACCTGTCGGAACATCACAGGGTCCTGACCGGGGCGGGTTCCGATCGAATCGTCATCGGTGACCGTCGCCAGGAGCGTCCCGTCGGCGGCGAGGAGTTCCACCGGGACACGCCTCGTCTCGATCACCGCGACCTCGGTGAGCTCCGCCCCCCGCACATAGGGGACGACGAGGGAGCTGACCTCGCCGGGAATCTCGCCCGGCTCGCCGTCGACGACGAGTTCGATGCGCGCCAGACCCGGACCGCTCTCGCGGCCGGGGATCTTGACGGTCCAGCCCTCGGGGGCGCGGTGGCGCAGGGTGCATCCCCAGCGGGCCAGTCTCAGGTCGGCCGTGTCGTGGTAGATGGCGATGAGGCGTTCGGTCGGTAGCTGACGCACCCGGGCCCCGTCGATCACGCCGTCGAGTGACGGCATGACGAACTCGGCCGGTACGTCGATCTTCAGCTCAGTCTCGAGGGTCATTCGTCTCGGGTGTCGTCGGTCCGGGCGCGCCCGACGCTACACCCCCGGGTCGGCCCGTCCGCCGCCTGCGACGAGCTCGGCCAGCGTGTCGACGAGTAGGCGGTGCTCCACGGCGTGGACGCGCGCGGTCAGAGCCTCGAGACTCTCACCCGGGTCGAGCGGGACCTCGGCTGTCGCGAGCACGGGACCGTCGTCGACGCCTTCGTCGGGAACGAGATGGACCATCACCCCGGTGCGGGTCAGTGTGCCGGTCCGGCCGGCCTCCCAGGCCCGCCGGATCGCGTCCACCCCGGCGAACTCACCGGGCAGGGCCGGGTGCAGGTTGACCACCCGGTTCGGGAACACACCGAGAAACGACATGGACAGGATGTGCATCCACCCGGCGAGCACGACCCAGTGCGGCCGCGCCGCACCGACGATCTCCGCGAGAGCGGCGTCGTAGTCACGACGACCCTGCGGCGAGCGGTCGGCGAGGAGGAGCTCGACGACGTCGACCCCGGCACGCTCGGCCCGTTGAATCGCACCCGCGCCGGCCCGGTTGACCACGACGAGTTCGACCGTGGCGTCGAGGATGCCCTCTGCACACGCGTCCAGGACGGCCTGGAGGTTGGTCCCGGAGCCGGACGCCAGGACGACGATGCGGGCACTCACGGCTGTGGAACGAAGACGACCCCGGTGCCCTCGCTGGGCGCGACGTCGCCGATGACCCACGAGCCCTCGACGACTGCGAGCGCCGCTGCCGCCTTGTCGGGTGCCACCACGGCGACGAGGCCGACGCCCATGTTGAAGGTCCGGTGGGACTCGAGGTGGTCGATGCCGGCGGCCTCCACGAACGTGGTGAAACCCTCGGGCACCACCCACGACGACGTGTCGATCTGCACGGCGAGATGGTCGGGCAGCACGCGCGGCACGTTGTCGATCAGTCCACCGCCGGTGATGTGGGCGAGGGCCGACGGCTCGACGCCGGCCGCCCACCACGCCTCCACGTCGCGCAGGTAACAACGGTGCGGCGTCAACAACCAGTCGAGCAGTTCGTCGGTGAGCTCGACCCGGTCGAGTACCCGACGGATGAGCGAGTAGCCGTTCGTGTGGGGACTCACCGACGGCAGCGCGACGACGACGTCGCCGACGGCCATCTCGTCGAGCCGGGGAAGGACGGCATCACGCTCGACGACACCGACGATGGTCCCGGCGACGTCCAGCGTGCCTTCGACGTACACGCCGGGCATCTCCGCGACCTCGCCTCCGAGGACGGCACATCCCACGGCCCCACATGCCTCCGCCACCCCCGAGACGACCTCGACGATGACAGCAGGGTCGAGGCTCGCCGTGGCGACGTAGTCCAGGAAGAAGAGGGGCCGGGCGCCCTGGACGAGGATGTCGTTGACGCAGTGGTTGACGAGATCGTGACCGACGCCGCGATGGCGGCCGTACCGGGCGGCGAGTTCGACCTTGGTTCCCACGCCGTCGGCGGATGCGACCAGGACGGGGTTCGAACCGAGGTCGGAGATGTCGAAGAGCCCGCCGAAGCTGCCGACGTCGGACAGGACGCGGGGGCCGTGGGTGGCCGTCACCGCGGCCGAGAAGTCCCGGACCGCTCCGGTGGCGGCATCGATGTCCACCCCGGCAGCGGCATAGGAAACCACCTCGTCGCCGGTGGCGTCGGTGCGGGCGGGGCCGGACCCCGCGGGACCGGCGCTCACGGCCCCACTGCGCCGATGTCTCGTCGCCACTGTGCGCCCGGGAAGTCGATGGCCTCGGCTCCGGCCCGGGCACGGTCGGTGGCGGTGACCGGGTCGCCCGCCACGGCGGTGACGGCGAGCACCCGTCCACCGGCGGTGACGAGGCGGCCGTCGGCGTCGACGGCCGTCCCCGCGTGGAAGACGTCGCATCCGGCGGCGACCGCCGCGTCCAGACCGACGATCGGGTCGCCGCGGCGGGGGTCGACCGGGTAGCCGTGGGCGGCGAGGACGAGGGTGACCGCGGCCGAAGTCGGTGTCGGGATCTCCACACCGGCGAGTCCGCCGCCACCGGCCGCCGCGGCGAACACCTCGCCGAGATCCACGGCGCCGTCCAGCAGCGGAAGAACCGCCTGGGTCTCGGGGTCCCCCATCCGGCAGTTGTACTCGAGCAGCGTGACGGCCCCAGCGTCGTCGACCATGAGCCCGGCGTAGAGGACCCCGACGTAGGGACTCCCCTCTAAGCGGAGCCCGGCGAGCGCGGTGCGCACGAAACGGTCGAGGGCGGCCTCGACGAACGCCGCGTCCAGGCCCGGGTCGACCAACGCCGCCGGGGCGACCGCGCCCATCCCGCCGGTGTTCGGGCCCGTGTCTCCGGCGCCGAGTCGCTTGTGGTCCCGGGCGAGCGGCAGCGCGACGGCATCGGTGCCGTCGCACAGCGCGAGCAGCGAGACCTCCCGCCCGTGGAGGCGTTCCTCGACGACCACCTCGTCGGCGGCCGAGCCGAAACGTCGCTCGACGAACATGGCACGCAGGGCCTCTTCGGCACCGGCGCGGTCCGCCGGGACGATGACCCCCTTGCCGGCCGCGAGGCCGCTCGCCTTGACGACGGGCACCTCGTCGAAGGTGTCGAGCGCGCGCAGGCCGGCGTCGAGATCGGTGACGATCTCGGCGCGGGCCGTCGGTATCTTCCAGCGGGCACAGCACCGCTTGGTGTGAGCCTTCGAACCCTCGAGACGTGCAGCGTCGCCGGAGGGGCCGAAACAGGCGATGCCCACGGCGGCCAGGGCGTCGGCGAGGCCGTCGACGAGTGGTTGCTCGGGACCGACGACGACGAGATCCACGGCGGCGTCCCGTGCGGCCCGCACCCAACCGTCGATGTCGGTGGCGGCGACGTTCTCGGCGAAGGCCGCTGTGCCCGGGTTCCCCGGCGCGCACACGACAGCGTCCACCGACGGCGCACGGTGCAGGGACCGCGCCAGAGCGTGCTCACGCCCACCCGAACCCACGACCATCACCTTCACAGCTCGGCCACCTTCACCGCGCGAAGTCCTTCACACCGCGGAACCCTCACAGCGCGAACACCTTCACCGCGCGAAGTCCTTCACACCGCGGAACCCTCACAGCGCGGCCGGCTTCACAGCACGACCTCGGCCACCGGCGCCCCGTTTCGCAGCGCGACGGGGATCTCGGCGAACGGGTAGGAACCGGTGAAGCACGCGTTGCAGTAGCCGTGATCGCCGAGCACCGCCTCGAGGCCGGCAAGGGACAGGTACCCGATCGAGTCCGCGCCCACCGATGCGCCGACGGCGTCGAGGTTCCCGTCGGCGGCGATGAGCTCGTCACGCGAAGCCATGTCCACACCCATGAAACACGGGTGCATGATGGCGGGACAGGCGACCCGCAGGTGGACCTCCGCCGCGCCTGCTTCACGCAGCAGCGTGACGAGACGGCTGGCGGTGGTGCCCCGCACGATCGAGTCGTCGACCAGGGCGACCCGCTGGCCCTCGAGGTTCCCCGGCAGGGGGTTGAACTTCATCGCCACCCGGTCACGACGCAGATCGGGCGTGGGCTCGATGAAGGTGCGGCCGATGTAGCGGTTCTTGATGAGGCCCTCGGTGAAGGGAACCCCCAGCTCGCGGGCGTAACCGATCGCGTGGGGCGTCCCGGAATCGGGCACGGCGAGGACGACGTCGACCGGGGCAGGCTGCTCGCGGGCGAGCTGCGCGCCGAGCTCCTGGCGGGCCGAGTGGACGAGTCGCCCGGAGAAGACCGTGTCGGGGCGGGCGAAGTAGATCTCCTCGAACGTGCAGAAGGCGGCCCGGGGGGCGGCGTGGCCCTCATGGACCTCATAGCCGTCGTCGACGAGTCGCACGAGCTGACCCGGTGCCAGTTCATGGACCGTCTTGGCGCCGATCGCCGCGAAGGCACAGCTCTCGGAGGCGAGCACGTGGCCGCCGCCGTCGAGACGACCGACGACGAGGGGGCGCAGACCCCACGGGTCACGCATCCCCCAGATGCCGTCGGGCAACAAGAGGGTCAGCGCGTAGGCACCCTCGGCCATCTGCTGGACGGTGCGCAGACGGTCGAGCGACGTTCCCGTCACCGCCCCACCCGCGCCGGCGAGCAACTGCAACAGGATCTCGGTGTCCGAAGACGTGGACAGACCGACGCCGCGCTCGAGAAGTCGCCGCCGCAGTTCGGCACCGTTGACGAGATTTCCGTTGTGCGCGATGGCGATGGGTCCGTCGATGGTCTCGACCACGTGCGGCTGGGTGTTGCGCAGCGAGACCCGCCCCGTGGTCGAGTAGCGGTTGTGGCCGATCGCGAGGTGACCCGGCAGGGTCTCGAGGTTCTCCTCGGTGAAGACCTGCGAGACGAGTCCGAGGCCCTTGTGGAGGTGCGCCGTCGCTCCGTCGAAGGTCAAGATGCCCGCGCCCTCCTGGCCGCGGTGCTGGAGCGCGTAGAGCGCGAAGAATGCGAGCCGGGACACGTCCCGGCCCGGCGCGTTGAAGGCCACGACCCCACAGGACTCTCTCATCTCGTCACCTCGCCGGTCAGCGGCGTCGTCGGAGAGCGGATCTGGCTGCACGGACACTGTGGAGGGCCTCCCGGGGGTCGTCGGCGAGCGCGGTGAGATGACCCATCTTCCGGCCCGGCCTTGCCTCACCCTTACCGTAGTGGTGCAGGTGGACATCACCGGCGGACAGCGCGGCCGCGAAGTCCGGCGGCGCCCCGGACCCCCACAGATCACCGAGCAGGTTCGCCATCGCGGCGGGGCCACGGCGGCTCACCGCGCCGAGCGGGAACCCCAGAGCGACGCGCGCCTGCTGCGCGAACTGGGAGGTCGCGGCCGCCTCGATCGTCAGGTGCGCCGAGTTGTGCGGACGCGGCGCGATCTCGTTGGCGAGAGCGCGGCCGTCGGCGGTCACGAACCACTCGATGCACATGACACCGACGAGATCGACGGCCTCGGCGAGCCGGAGGCTGTGGTCGAGGACCACGGGCGCGAGGTCGCCAGGGTCACGCGCGGGCCAGGTCGAGGTGTCGAGGACGTGGTCGACGTGCACGTTCTCGAACGGGTCGTAGGCGACGGCCCCGCTCGCATCGCGACACACGACAACCGACCACTCGGCCGCCAGGTCCACCAGCTCCTCGACGATCAGGTGGTCGACGCCGAGGGAGGCCACCGCGGCGACCGCCTCGTCGGGCGCCACCTCGGCGCCCACGACCACCTGGCCGTGCCCGTCGTAGCCGCCCGACGCCGTCTTGACGACCACCGGGCCCTCGATCGAGAGGACAGCATCGACCGCCTCGTCGCGACCGTCGGCCCCGTGATGGGCGACGGTGGGCACGTCCGTCGCCACGAACAGCGCCTTCTCGCGTGTCCGGTCGGCCGCCACGGACACGACCCCCGGAGCGGGGCGGCACTCGACCGCCGAGGCCCCGAGGGCGTCGAGGAGATCCACGGGCACGCTCTCGAACTCGAACGTCACGACGTCGGTCCGCCGCGACAGCTCGGCGACGAGCGCCGCCGGGTCGTCGTTCCAGGCCAGAGCGTCGTCGCAAACCGGGGCCGCGGGCGAACTCGCACCGTCGCGCCCCACGCACACGACGCGGGCTCCCATGTGGCGCGCGGCGAGCGCGAGCATCCGGCCGAGCTGGCCGTCACCGAGGATCCCGATCCGACCGACGTCGGTACTCAGGGCAGATCCTCCAGCTCCGCGGCGAGGACACCAGCCTCCATCTCGGCGCGTCGGGCGGCGAGCGCCGCGGCGACCTCCGGGACGTCGCGGGCCACGATCGCAGCGGCGAAGAGCCCGGCGTTGGTCGCTCCGGCGTCACCGATCGACATGGTCGCAACGGGCACACCCGCCGGCATCTGCACGATCGACAGCAGCGAATCGACACCTGCGAGCACGCGGGACCGGATCGGCACCCCGACGACGGGGACCGTGGTGTGGCTCGCGAGCATGCCCGGCAGGTGCGCAGCCCCGCCGGCTCCTGCGACGATCACGGCGAGACCTCGGGCGGCGGCGGTGCGTCCGTACTCGCTCAACAGGTCCGGCGTCCGGTGCGCCGACACGACCCTCGCCTCGTAGGCGACACCGAGTTCGGCGAGCACCTCTGCGCAGCGCCGCATCGTCGGCCAGTCCGATGTGGACCCCATGACGACACCGACCGTCGTCGCATCACTCATGTCTGACCTCCGGTCAGTTCGCGCACGACCTCTCGCACGGCGTCCTCCTCGCCGTCCTCGTCGGCGACGACGGGGGGGCGCCCGCACAGGCGCTCGGCGACCTCGCCGTAGGCGTCAGCCACGCGGGCGACGAGTTCGGGCGACATCGGCGGGGGGTCCCCCTCACCGCGGTAGCCCTGCGCGGCGTACCAGCGCCGGACGATCTCCTTGTCCATGTTGGCGTCCGGTGCCGGATCGACTCGCCCGTCCCAGAATCGACTCGAATCGGGGGTGTGGACCTCGTCGATCAGAACGGGACGACCATCGAGGACCCCGAACTCGTACTTGGTGTCGACGAGGACGAGACCACGGGTGGACGCAAGGGCGGTGCCCCGCGCGAACAGGTGCAGGGCGATGTCGACGACATCGGCCCACAGCGACGGGGCGACGAGGCCGCGCTCCGCTACCTCCGCCACCGACAGCGGCTCGTCGTGGGCGCCGTCGGGTGCCTTGGTGGTCGGCGTCACGAACGGACGGGGAAGCCTGGAGTTGCGCTCGAGACCGTCGGGGAGCCTGATCCCGTCGATGACCCGCTGGCCCTTTTCGTAGCGCGTCCACATCGACGTCGACGTCACGCCGGTCAGGTACCCGCGGACGACCACTTCGACGGGGAGCGTCTCGCACCGGTGCACGACCGAGACGGCCGGGTGGGGGACGTCGATGAGATGGTGGGCCACCACGGGACGCAACTGCTCGAACCACCAGGCGCTCACGGCTGTGAGGACCCGTCCCTTGCCGGGAACGCATCCGAGCACCGTGTCGAAGGCGCTGAGACGGTCCGTCGCCACGAGGACGAGTCGGTCATCGCCGGCGGCGAACACGTCGCGGACCTTCCCGCGCCGCACGAGCGGAAGCCCGGTGGCGTCGATCTCAGCGAGCACGGTCGACGAACGCCTCGAAGAAGGCCAGGCCGCCACCTGCGCCCGGCGCACCGGGTCGGTCGTGGTGGTGCACGGCGGCGATGTTGTCCTCGGGGTGGGGCATGAGGCCCCAGATGTGACCGGTGGCGTCGCACAGCCCGGCGATGTCGTCGACCGACCCGTTCGGGTTGGCGGGATAGGCCCCGCCGGCTGGTGCGCCCGTCGCGTCGCCGTAGCGCACGAGCACCCGACCACCGGCGGCCAGAGCCCCCGCCACGGCGATGTCGCGCACAGCGAGTCGGCCCTCGCCGTGCGCGACCGGGCACGAGAACCGAGAGACACCGGCCCCGACCAACTCGGCGCGCGAGTCCGGGTCCACGACGAGGTTCACCCAGCGGCACTCGAAACGACCCGACTGGTTGTGGGTGAGAGTCACCGTGCGGCTCAGTGGGTGGTGGGTGTCGGCTCCGGCGTCGCTGTCGGCGTCCGCATCGGCATCGCCGGGGGCACCGCCGAGGAGTCCGGTACGAACGAGCACCTGGAAACCGTTGCAGATCCCGAGGATCGGCGCACCCCGGGCCGCGACGGCCCGCAGGACGTCGCCGACCTCGAAGGCGAAACGTGCACCAGCGCCGAGGCTGTCACCGAAGGAGAACCCGCCGGGCACGCACACCGCGGCATACGACGCCAGCGGCTCACCCAGTAACACCACCCGCGCCTCGGCCCCGGCGGCGACGAGAGCACGGACCGCCTCACCGTCCCGGTTGGTTCCGGGGGCGTGGAGCACGGCGACCGGTGGAGCGCTCACGCTTCGATCCCCCAGCTCCGGGCGAGGTCCGCCACCCCGACGTCGAGCACGGTCCCGCCTCCCAGCGCGATCCGCAACGCGCCATCCGTGGTGACCGTTCCGATGCGGACATGGTCGATCCCGGCGAACAGGTCGGCCAGCGCGTCCACGTCGTCGGGCGAGACCTCGAGCAGTAGCCGACCCGAGGACTCCGCGAGCAGCGTCCACCACTCGCCGTCCACCTCGAGCGACGCACCGAGCCGCCCCGCGATGCACATCTCGGCCGCCGCGACCAGCAGTCCGCCTTCGGAAAGGTCGTGGGCGGCCTGCACGAGTCCGCCCCGGATCGCCGCGTGGACGGCGCGGTAACGGGCCCGGGGCTCGGTGAGGGGAGCCGGGACGGTGCCGCCCGCCACGCCGAGGACCTCGGAGTACAGCGAGCCGCCGAGTTCGGCCGCGGTCGCCCCGACCAGGACGAGGACGTTGCCCGGGGCGGTGAGCGCCGAGGTGCGGGCGAGCCCGGCTGCGGGCACCGGCGCCAACCCCGTGATGAGCAGCGTCCGTGGGATCGACACCCCTTCGTAGGTGTTGTTGAGGCTGTCCTTGCCCGAGACGAACGGGGTCCCGTAGGCGACCGCGGCGTCGTGGCAGCCTTCGCTGGCCCGTACGAGCGCGCCCAGCTCGTCGGGGTCGGCGACGTCGCCCCAACAGAAGTTGTCGAGGACGGCGATCCGGTCGGGGTCCGCACCGGCGACGACCAGGTTACGGACCGCCTCGTCGAGCACCGCATGGGCCATCCGGTACGGATCGAGCGTGCCATAGGAGGGGCGGATTCCGAGGCCCAGGGCCAGAGCCGGACCGTCGAGGTCCGCACCGAGCGGGACGAACACGGTGCCGTCGCTCGGCCCGTCGGCCCCGGGTCCACACGCAGGCCCCACCACGGTGCCGCCTCTCACCTCGTGGTCGTAGGTGCGGAAGATGCGCTCCTTGGTCGCGACGGTCGGATGCGACAACAGCGCGTCGAGCGTCACCGCCCAGTCGGTCGGTGGCGGCGGATCGGAGCCCGGCGGCGGGTCCGTCCACTGCGCGCTGAGATGGCGGCGCGGTCGACCGTCGTGGAGGAAATCCGAGGGGAGATCCACGAGTGTCGTGTCCCCGTGGGTGACCACGATCCGCCCGTCGCCGCGGAACTCGCCGAGGACACACATGTCAACGTGGCGGCGCAGGGCGGCCGCAGCGAGTGCGTCGATGTCGTCGGGTCGCACCGCGATGACCATTCTCTCCTGGGCTTCGGACACCCAGACCTCCCACGGCGCGAGGCCGGGATACTTCCGCGGTGCGAGGGCGACGTCGACCTGCACGCCCGTGGCGGCCCCGAGCTCGCCGATGGCGGAGGAGAACCCGCCGGCGCCGCAGTCGGTCACGCCACGGATCCAGCCGGCATCGCGGGCGTCGTCGATGATCTCGATGAGGCCTTTCTCGGTGATGGGGTCACCGATCTGGACCGCGGCGCCGGCGCTCTCGACGGTCTCGGCGTCGAGCTCGATCGACGAGAAGGTCGCCCCGTGGATCCCGTCACGCCCCGTCGCCCCGCCGAGCACGACGACCAGATCGCCCGGCGCCGGCCCCGGAAGTTCGGTACCCGCCGGTCGCACGCCGACCGCTCCGCAGTAGACCAGCGGATTGGCTGCGTAGCCGGCGTCGTAGACGACCGCTCCCGCGAGGGTCGGCAGACCGAGCTTGTTGCCGTAGTCACCGATGCCGGCCACCACCCCGGCGGCGATGCGCCCGGGTGGGAGCGAGCCGTCGGGAGTGGGGGTCCCCTCGGGGGCGAAGCACAGCACGTCGAGCGTGGCAACCGGCCGGGCCACCACACCCAGGACGTCACGGACCACACCGCCCACGCCGGTCGCGGCCCCGCCGAAGGGCTCCAGAGCCGAGGGGTGATTGTGTGTCTCGACCTTTATCGCGACCTCGCCGATCCCGTCGATGGTGACGATGCCGGCGTCATCGACGAAGGCCGACACGACCCACTCCGCGGCGACGGCATCGGTTGCGGCCCGCAGGTGGGTCCCCAGGAGACCTTCGATGCGCTCGGAACGGCTGGCACCCCCGTCGGCCACATGGGTGAAGTCGATGACGGCACGGAACGTCTTGTGGGAGCAGTGCTCGGACCACGTCTGGGCGATCGTCTCCATCTCGCCGTCGGTCGGATCACGATCCTCGGCGGCGAAGAACGCCGCGACGGCCTCCAGTTCGGCGGCGTCGAGCGACCAGAGACGCCTTCGACTCTCGACCAGACGCTCCTCGGGGGTCCACGACGAGAACGGAATGGTCCGCACCGTGGTCTCGTCCCCCACCGGCGGGACGAAGACAGGTGGAAGAGGCCGACCGACCGCCACCCTCTCGACGGTCGCGTTCGCCACCCCCGCAGCGAGACCCTCCAGAGCTGCGGCGTCGACGGTCCCGTCGCCGAGGTCCCACACGGTCGACGTGACGACGCGGGTACCGGGGGCGCCGAGCTCGGCGAGGATCCCCTCGAGCTGGCGGGCGTCGGTGTCGGTGACACCGGGGAGGTAGGCGACGTCGAACGCGTTGGGACCGATGGGGGCGTCAGGCGCGACGATGCGGTGCACATCGGTCACGGGGTCGGCCACGACGCCGACGATCCGGTCCAGCACGCCCGCGGGTGGTTCCCGGTCGAGGATGTAGCGGCGACGTCTCTGAACACCCGTCGACGCGAGGTCGGCGGCGAGCGCCGCGACCCGGGTCGCCTCCGGGTGACCACCGGTCGTGACTTCCACGACCACTCCCTGTTGTGTCACCACGGCGAACGTAGCAGGGCTCCCCACATGCCCCGGTGACCCGTGGGCGGTGTGCCCGGGCCACTAGCTTGCAGCCATGAACCGCTGCGCCCGCGCCGTGTCGGCTGTCGCCATGGCCGCCCTGTTGGTGGCGGCCGGGTGCAGTTCCGACGACGACGGTGCGGTCGGTTCGGCCGACGCCACGACTCCCACCGCGGTCTCCACTGCGACGCCGACACCGGGCGGCCCGGGCGGCGACGAGAGCACCGACGGCGCATCACAGGAGCTCACCGTCGGGCTCGAGGACCTGGTGGCCGACGAGCTGGCCGCCTGGGCCGAGGCGAACGGCGTACCCGGAGCGGTCGCCGCCGTGACGATCGGCGACCCCGGTCCACAGGTCGACGGCGAGCGGACCGTTCTCGTGTCCACCGGCGTCACGGACGCGGCGACCCGGACCCCGATGCGCACGGATTCGGTCTTCCGCATCGGATCGATCACCAAGCCGGTCACCGCGGCCACGGTGCTCAGCCTCGCGGAGGACGGACTCGTCGACCTGGACGAACCGATCGGCACCTATCTGCCCTCGTGGGACGTGCGTGAACTCCGCTACGGCGGGCAGATCACCGTTCGGATGCTTCTCGACCACACCACCGGCTTCATCGAGTACGCCTTCGACCCGGGCTTCTACCTGGCGACACTCCCCCGCCTGGACCAGCCGTTCGACCCCGAGGAGGTGGTCGACTTCGTCGTCGGTCGTGACCTCCTGTTCGAGCCGGGAACCGCCTACTCGTACAACACGGGGGGCTACCTCCTCGCCGGTCAGATCATCGAGGCCGTCACGGGACGCCCCGCCCACGAGGTCATCCGCGAGCGCATCCTCGAACCCGCCGGAGCCGGAAGGCTCGCCCTCCAGCCGGCCGAGCAGCCCGCCGGTGAGCTCGTGCGCGGCTACTTCGCCGTCCCGACCTCCGGGCCCCAGGCGGACAACCCACTCGCTGCGCCGCTGCGGACCCTGGCGGAGCTCGTGGACCCCGACGCGGTCGTCACGACCAACGACGGGTTCCTGCTCGACGTCACCGCCCTGCCCCAGAACGCCGTGGAATCCGCCGGCTGGACCGGGGGCGGGCTCGAGGGCACCGCGACGGACGTCGTGCGACTGCTACCCGGGATCCTGCGCGGCGGGATCCTCTCGCCGGCATCGGTCGCCGAGATGACGACGACGGTGTTCGACGCGGACTACGGCCTGGGTCTGCGGGTGGGGACGGTCGAGGGACGCACGGCCTGGTCCCACGGCGGGGGCGTGCCCGGTTTCCGGTCCACGGCGCTGTACCTGCCGGCTGACGACGGGCCCGCCGTCAGCATCGTGATCCTGTCGAACATGATCCCGATCCCGACCGACATCGACGTCGTGGCCGGACGGATCGCGAAGCTCGCGCTGGACGCCGCCGGCTCCTGAGGAGCGACCGGCGCCGTCCCTCAGCCCGTGGTCGTCGGATCGAAGCCGTACTCGCGGGCCTTGGCCACGGCCTCGAGCTGGGAGTGGACGTCGAGCTTCTAAAGCAGTGACCGGACGTGGCTACGGACGGTCGCGACCGACACGTACCAGCGCTCGGCCACGGCGGAGGCGTTGCACCCCTCCATCAGCAGGGCCAGGAGTTCGGTCTCACGCGGGGTCAACGCCTCGAACGGCTCGAGCCGGGACTTCTCCTCGTCACGTGCACGGCGCAGATCCTCGAGGAGCGCCTGCTCATGGGTGACCCCGAGAACCCGTTCCCCGGCGGCGGCGGTGCACACCTGATCGACGAAGACGTCGAAGGACTGGGTCTTCGGGACGAGGCCGTCGGCGCCGGCCTCGACACAGGCGGCGAGAACGGGGCGGTCGGTCAGCGCTGACAGGATGAGCACCCGGGCCCCCGCCTGACGCAGCGGCTGGACGAGCTCGATGCCATCGTGGTCGCCGGTCAACTTGAGGTCGAGCAGAACCACCGTCGGCTTGAAGTCGGCGGCGATCTCCAACACGGCCCCGCTCGACGTCGCCGTCGTGGCGACCGCCTCGAACCCGCGACTCCGCAGAGCATTCACGATGCTCTCGCCGACGAGGACATGGTCGTCGACGACGAGAACCCGCTGGGGTTCCGCCCCCGCTCTCGACATGGGCGTGCGCTCCGTCCCAAGACTCCTCATGACAATTCGCTCCTCGCGGCTTTGCTAAGGATTCCCGTCTTCTTCAAACCGGTGGGCCGCTCGGCGGACTTGCCGGTGTAGGTCTCCCACCGTGTCTCCAGCGAGGTGTCGTGCTCGCGGCGACCCGTCTCGGCGGCCGGCATCAAGATGACGAACCGCGAGCCGCCGCCGTCGCGGTCCTCCACCCAGATGTCGCCTTCCATCTGTTCGAGCAGCGTCCGCGCGATGTGCAGACCGAGGCCGGTCCCGTCGGGGAGACGACTGACGCCGCGTTGGAAGATCCGCTCGCGGTCACCCTCCGCGATTCCCTGCCCGCGATCGGCGACGCTGAGCTCGACGTCGCCGGCCCGCCAACGGCCGGTCACCAGGATCGGTGGCTTGGCGTGGCGGCGGGCATTGTGGATCAGATTCTGGACGATCTCCGCGAAGTCGTCGGGGACCCCGTGGGCTGCGAGCGCCGCCGGGACGTCGAGTGCGATCTCGCAGTTGGCGCTGTGGACGGTGACCAGCGGTGCGAGCACGTCGCGGACGTTGAAGTCGGTGACCACCGAATCGCGCTGACCCCTCCGGATGAGCTTCTGAAGGCGGTCGACCTCGGCGCCGAGAGCGATCGTCATGGCGCGGCGCTGGTCGATCGACACCGACCCCTGGGTGGAATCGAGGAGCCGCGACACCCCCTGGATGGCGAGGACCGACGAGGCGGCGTCGTGGAGGCTCTCCTCATGGGCGGCGACCTCGGCGTCATGGCGGCGGGCGATCAGCTCACGCTCCCACCGGTGATGTGCGGCCTCGCGCTGCTGGTCGACGAAGGCGGCCCGTAGATCGACCGCGACGCCGTTGAGAACGAGGAGTGAGGCCACGACGAACATCCCCATCCGTCCGATCGACCAGACATCGCCGAACACGGACGTCTCGGTCGCGAGGATCTCACCGAGCCCGAGAGCCACGAGCCCCAGGCCGAACCACGCGAGCGCCTGGCGGCGCCGGCGCAGGGCCGGCCACAGGGCGGCGGCGCCGGTCACGAGGAAGGCGACGATGACCGGCACGGCGAGCACCCGGTCGCCGGTCGGAAGGACGAGGTCGTCGGCCGCGTTCGCAAAGCTGTTCTTCTCGAGGGCGAGCGCCGATGCCGCCGCGCCCACGACGAGGGCCACGAGGGCGACGGGCAACCAGCGCCCGACGTCGATGGGAGCCCGTCGGTGCGCACCGAAGACCGTCGCGGCGAACAGGACGGTGGCCCCGTAGCCGGCGCCGGTGACGATCGCTCGTACACCGTCGCCGGTGCTCCCGATCGAGACGCCGTCTGCGAGCGGGTACACGAGGCCGTAGCCGACCACACCCACCGCGAGGATCAGGACACCGATGCCGAGGAGGAGAGAGATGGCATCGCGCCCGACCCGGTAGCGGGTGACGGCCATGAAGCCGGAGGCGATGAGGCCGACGAGACACGCCGAGGCAGCCATCGCCACGACAACGGGGCTGTTGAAGCCGGTCGGGATGTCGTCGACCTGCCGCCCGGCGACGACACCGATGGCCGCCGCGGCCAGCACGAGTACGGCCGCGGAGAGTATTGCGCGGTCGCGCCGGTGGTCGACCGAGTGAGCGCGCGGGGGCTCGTGGCGCTCCCCGGCCTTTGCAGCTACCGAGTGGTGTTCCGCCACTGCCTCTCTCCTTGCGCGACGACCTTCGTGTTCCACCATCGGCAGATATCTCCCAAATGTTGAGGAGAAGGTTCCCCGGGGAGATGCCGATACCCGTTCCCCGGATCGGCGAGACCCAGAGAGCCCCCCCGGCCCGCGAATCATCAAGATTGATGATTCAGGGTCATCCGGCACCGGCCGATCTCTACAGCACGTTCCAGTGAGCAAACGGCAGAGGGAGAAACCTCAAATGAACACCATGAAGGAAGCAGCACAGTTCGCACATGCGTGGCTCGTCAGCACGCTGAAGACCCGTGAGCGGGGCGCCACCGCAGTTGAGTACGGCATCATGGTCGCCGCCATCGCGGCCGTCATCATCGCCGTGGTCATCGCAGTCGGCGACGAGGTCGACACGGCGTTCACCGATGTGAACACCGAGCTGGCCGGCCTCTCCTGACCTGCGTCTCGGCGCTGAGCCGGGACACCAGCACTTCGACAACAGGGCGAGCCGGGGACAACTCCGGCTCGCCCTGTTCGGTTTAGACGCACGGGCCGGACGTCGACGTCCGGCCCGGCACAAGGGCAACTCACGTCCGCCAGACCGCACGACGGATAGGGACACGATGCAGGCACAGGGAGCAAGTTTCGAGGGGGCGAAGATCGAGGCCCTCACCGACGCGGTGACGGCCGATGCCATGGCGACAGCCGGCGTCCCGGAGCGCACCGACAAGGCGGCCACCGCTGTCGAGTACGGGATAATGATCGCGGCCATCGCGGCCGTGGTCATCGTCGTGGTCGTCGCGGTCGGCGGCCAGGTCGACTCGACGCTCTTCCAGAAGGTCTTCGAAAACATGCAGTCGCTACCGGATTGACCGGGGCGAACCGCGGGCGCCCGACGGACGCCTCAAGAAGACGGCCCTTGCTGCCGATCTGCAGACCAGAACTTCACGGTCTGTGGCGGCGCACCCAGGGGCACCGGAACGGAGACACGAGATGACAGCACTAAGACGAGCGATGAGGCTCCGCTGGCGGCGCGACGACGGCGCTGTCGCCATCGAATTCGCGCTCGTGCTTCCGATCCTCGTGGTGCTCGTCTTCGGCATCATCCAGTTCGGACTGTTCTTCAACCGTCAGCAGGGGGTCCACGCCGCGGCCCGCGAGGGCGCCCGCATCGCCGCCCTGTCCTCGACGACCTCCGACGACGTCGTCTCGAGGGTCGATGACGCGCTGAGCGGCATCTCGTTGCCCGACGGTCGCACGATCACGATCTCCGCGCCTGCTCCCTACGGGACCCGGGTGTTCGAGCAGGGAGCGAGCGCCGACACCGCCCGCCCCTGCCAGGAGAACCTCGGCCTATCGGTGACGGTGACCGTCACGGCCTCCATGGATTTCGAGCTCCCACCCATCATGACGAGAGACGTCACCGTCACGGGGACAGGTGATTTCCGGTGCGAATCGGACTGAACACCGCAGGCCGGGTCGTCGGGAACCTCCGGCGCCGGCTTCGTGACATCGGAGCGCGCGGAGCCGTCGCCATCATGGTCGGAGTGGGCATGACGGCCTTCCTCGGCTTCGCAGCCATGGCTGTGGACCTCGGCAATGCCTGGCAGGACGAACGAAAGCTGCACACGGCGACCGACGCCGCAGCGCTCGCCGCAGCCCTCACGGAGGCGGACGGCGCGGACCCCGCGGTGGGCTGTTCGGAGGCCGTCGCAGAGGTCCGCTTCGAGTCGAACGGGTTCACCGTCGATGACGGCACGACCTTCACCTGTACCTATGTCGAGCATCCCTCAGGAGTGGGTGGCGTGGTCACCGTCGAGGCGACCGACACCGTCGAGTACCAGTTCGCCCCGGTGCTCGGGATCGACGACGGCACGGTCACATCACGAAGCCGCGCCCAGTGGGGATGGGTCACGAGTCCCACCGGCCTGCGCCCGCTCGGTATCTGCGACTCGACGTTCAGCGACCTCGTCGGCGGCTGGGACGCGTCGTCGGAGTCGGGCGTGATCACGGTCCCGTACAACAAGCCCGACCCCGGCCCCTCGGGCGAGGAGCCCTGCGGCACCGCACCCTCCAACTGGGGGATCATCGACTTCGATGCCGGCTCGAACTCCAACTCCGACATCAAGACGTGGCTGGAGGAGGGATACCCGGGAGAGGTCCACGACGGTGACCCACTGGGGGACTGCGACGACGCGAGCGCGTGGTACGACCCGGGCGCCTGCTACGAGGGTGACACCGGCGCGTTCTCCGGCAGCCTCGTCGACGCGATGAACTACCTCGTTTCACAACAGATCGTGTTCGGGGTCCCGCTGTTCAACAACTGCTCGGCCAAGTGCAACGGCGCCAACGCCGAACTCCACATCGTGGACTTCGCCCGCGTGCGTCTCGTCGGCTTCAAGGCAACGGGGAGCGCTCACAGCCGCTACCTCCAGGTCGTGCTCGTCCCCGGGCCGCTCGAGGGTGGCTGTTGCGGCGACGACTCGAGCTTCGGGGTCTTCGGGGTCTCGCTGTGCGGCTTCGAGGGCACCAACGAGTGCGCCGCCGAGCCGACACCGACACCGACGGCGACCCCAGACCCCTGATGGACGGCGGGAGCCCCCGCCGAGGTGTGAGCGTCGCCGCCGGCGAGGCCCCACCCAGAGGTCGACGTCGTGCGGCTGCACGGGCTGCGGGATTTTCCCTCCGCTGGATCCTCAGGATTGGGGAGGAAGCCGCCGATAAGGACAACGCACTGATCATCCGGCAGGGGAGCGTGCTGTGAAACGTAAGGTCATCGGAGTCGTCGCAGCGATCGCACTCGCGGCGCTCGGAACAATCATTCTGGTTCGCTGGGTGGAGGACGCTGAAGAGCGCGCCCTGGCCGGCGAGGAGCAGGTCCAGGTCTTCATCGTGCGGGAGCCGGTCGAAGCCGGCACCCCCATCGAGGACTTCCTCGACGTGCTCGACGTCGACGAGGTACCCGTCAAGGTGAGGGCCGCCACGGCGGTGACGAATCTCGAGTCGATGGCCGGCCGGGTGGCCTCCGTCAACCTGATCCCGGGCGAGCAGCTCGTGGCGAGCCGCCTCGTGGTGCCCCAGGCGTTCGACAACCGCGACCTCCAGGTCGAAAAGCCCGAGGGCTACCTGGAGCTCTCGATGGCGGTCAGCGCTGACCGGTTCATCAGCGGCATCCCCAGAGCCGGCGACACAGTCGCCATCATCGCCTCGTTCGGCCCCGCCACGCTCCTCGACGGTGGCGGCATCGTCCTCGACGACGGCGGAACCATTCCGCTACCGGACGAGTTGAGTGCCGATCAGACAGAAGAGATCCCCGAGACGACCCACATCCTCATGCACAAGGTCCTGATCACCGAGATCCAGGTCACGGACATCACGACCCAGCCCGAGACCGACGATCCCACGGCGCCGATCCGGGCCCCGGAGGGCGGGTTCCTCGTGACCTTCGCCCTCAGCGCCCCCGACGTCGAGCGTCTCGTCTTCACCAACGTGAACGGCGACATCTGGTTCGCCCTGGAGCCCGAGAACGCTCCCGAGGGCGGCACCAAGGAGGTCCAGCGGGGCAACGTCTTCGACTCGACGGAGCCCGAGGCAGCGGACCAATGATCATCCTCGCCTCACCCGACCCCTCCTTCGAGGGCCTGATCGGCGGACTCGGTCCCCGTTTCGCCGAACCGCTCTCGAGGCGGTGGAACGACGACTGGGTCGACGCCTCGCCCATAGACGTCGTCAAGGTCGTGACCACCGGCAACCCCGACGTCGTCGTGATCGGTCCCGACGTCGACGAGGCCATCGCACTGGCATGGACCCGCTCGATGAACGCAGAGCGTCCCGACGTCGCCTGCATCCTCGTCGGCAACGTGCGCCCCGACTTCGTCATGGACGCCATGCGGGCCGGCGCCCGCGACGTCCTCGCCGACGACGCCACCGACACCGAAGTCGCCGAGGCCCTGGACCGTGCAATGGGCACTGCCTCACGCATCCGGGAGACCCTCAACGAGAAGGACGAACACCGTTCGCGGGTCCTGTGCGTGCTCTCACCCAAGGGCGGCAGCGGCAAGACCACGATCGCGACCAACCTCGCCTACGGGCTGGCCCGACGCCAGGACGGCAACACCGCTCTCGTCGACCTCGACATCCAGTTCGGCGACGTCTCCCACGCGCTGCAACTGCACCCCGAGCGCACGATCGGCGATGCGGCTCTGAGTTCACAGGGCGGACTGGACCTGACCACGCTGAAGGTCTTCCTGACACCCCACGACTCCGGCCTCTACGTCCTCGCCAGCCCCGACTCTCTGATCCAGGCCGAGGAGGTGTCGTCCCAGCACGTCAAGAAGCTGTTGTCGCTGCTCTCGGACCTGTTCGGCTACGTCGTCATCGACACGGGCGCCGGCATCGACGAGCACGCGCTCATGGCGATGGAGTTCGCAACCGACCTGATCCTCGTCGCCGCGTGCGACACGGCCAGCGTGCGCGCCGCCCGGCGCGAGATCGAGGCGCTCGACCTCATCGGAATGACGACCCAGCGCCGCCACCTGGTGCTGAACCGGGTCGACAGCCGGGTCGGGCTCGAACCCGAAGACGTCGAGGCGACGCTCGGGATGGACGCGATCGCGAAGATCCCGGCATCCAGAGGTGTGATGCAGTCCACGAACACCGGACAGCCCCTGCTCTCCGACGAGGCCAAGGACGCCGCCATGCGACCCATGTGGGAGATGGTCGACTTCTTCCTCCCCGACAGGTCCGAGGACCACGAGCGCGGCGGGTGGAGGTGGGGTCGATGAAGCTCGGCGACATGTTCCGTCAGGCCGGGGTGGTCAACTCCGAGGGCGGAACCGACATCTTCGGGACCGCGGAGCGCAACGACACCGCTCCCATGGACCCCATGCAGGCGCTCAAGCAGCGTGCCCAGGAAGGGCTGTTCGCCCGCCTCGGTGAGCGTCTGTTCGACGCATCCCTGTCCCAGGAGCAGCTCCACACCTTCGTCGTGCGCGAGCTCGACGAGGTGATGCGCACCGAGGACATCCCTCTCGACACCGACGAGCGGCACCGTCTCGTCAACGAGGTCAAGGACGACATCCTCGGCTACGGGCCGATCGAGCGGTTCCTCGCCGACGAATCCGTGACCGAGGTCATGGTCAACGGCGACAAGGCCATCTACATCGAGCGCAACGGCAGCATCGAGCGCAGCGAAGCCCGCTTCATGTCCCAGGACCACCTCCGTCAGGTGATCGAGCGCATCGTCTCCAAGGTCGGTCGTCGCATCGACGAGTCCTCCCCGATGGTCGACGCCCGGCTCCCGGACGGATCCCGTGTCAACGCGATCATCCCGCCGCTGGCCGTCGATGGCCCGATGCTCACCATCCGTAAGTTCTCCAAGAAGGTCCTCGGCGTCACCGACCTCATCGAGAAGAAGGCCTTCAGCGAGCAGTCCGCCGAGTTCCTCGAAGCCTGCGTCGTGGGCAAGCTCAACATCCTGGTCTCGGGCGGTACCGGCACCGGTAAGACGACGATGCTCAACGTGATGTCGGGTTTCATCCCGGAGTGGGAACGCATCATCACGATCGAGGACGCCGTCGAACTCCGGCTCCGCCAGCGCCACGTGGTGCGCCTGGAGGCCCGTCCTCCGAACGTCGAGGGAAAGGGCGAGGTCCGAATCCGTGACCTCGTCAAGAACTCTCTGCGCATGCGCCCCGACCGCATCGTCGTCGGTGAGGTCCGTGGTGGTGAAGCTCTCGACATGCTCCAGGCCATGAACACCGGCCACGAGGGCTCGTTGACCACCCTCCACGCCAACACGCCCCGAGACGCTCTCGCACGACTCGAGACCATGGTCCTGATGGCCGGTGTCGACCTACCGATGCGGGCCATCCGGGAGCAGGTGGCCGCTGCGCTGGACCTGATCGTACAGATCGCCCGTCTACGCGACGGCACCCGGCGGATCGTGAAGATCAGCGAGGTGGTCGGCATGGAGGGCGACAAGTTGACCCTCGCCGACATCTACGAGTTCGACTACGACGCGGGCTTCACCGAGGACGGCCTGTTCGCGGGGCGCCTGCGTCCCACGGGTCTGCGCCCGATGTTCGCTGACAAGCTCAAGCGTGAGGGCATCGAGTTGCCCAGCGAGATCTTCGACGTCAACAACGTCCTCGCCCAATTGAACGGGGATGCGTACCGATGAGGATCACCCGTGAGCTGGCTCTTCTGTTCGTCGCCGTCATCATCGCCTGCGTCGTCGCCACGGCGGTCCCGGCACGCGCCCAGGACCTGACCGAAGCCGACATCCAGATCGCGTCGGTCGACAGCTCCGAGTACCCCGAGGTCACAGTGACCGTGCGGGTACCCCGGGTCTTCACCGACGTCGATCTGCGCGCCGGGGCGTTCGCCCTGAGCGAGGGGGGCGTCGAACGGGAGGTGAGCGTCGAGAAGGTCACCGACCCCGTCGAGGTCGTGATCGTCCTCGACACGTCATCGTCGATGGAGGGCGAACCGCTGGGAGCCGCCAAGTCCGCCGCGACGACTTTCGTCGACTCGCTCCCCGCCGACGCGACGGTCTCGGTCGTCGGGTTCGGCGGCGAGACGCTGGTCGCCGCACCGCCGACCACGGACCGCGAGGCGACCGCAGCGGCGATCGAGGCGCTCCAGACGAGCGGGGACACGGCGCTCTACGACGCCGTGGTGACCGCCGCAGATCTCCTCGTGGGGGGTGACGGCGTCCAGAGTTTCGTCGTCGTCCTGTCCGATGGCGCAGACACGGTGAGCAACGCTTCCATCGCGACAGCAGCGGAAGCCGTGAGCCAACACAACGCCTCGCTCTACGCCGTCGGGCTCCAGAGCCCGGAAGCCGACCTGTCAGGTCTGAGCGAGCTCGCTTCGCGCGCCGGCGGCAACACCTACAGCGCATCTGAACTCGACCAGCTCGGCGACATCTACGACTCGATCGCCGGGCGCGTCGCGAACACGTACAACCTGAGCTTCGCTGCGACCTCCGACGGCCCCGTCGTTCTTCGGGTGGTGGTCCTCGCCGAGGACACTCTCGTGCAGACCCAGGCCACAGTGGAGCTCTCCCCCGGTGCGGCGGCAAGCCCGGTGACGGGCACGACACTGCCGCCGAACGTCGGCGACATCGAACTCGGGGCGCCGGCTTCGCGCCTCGTCAAGAACCCCGGATTCGTGAGCGAGTACGGCCTCTACATCGGTGGCGCGGCGTTCTTCATCGCTCTCGCCATGGTGTTGCGCACGATCTTCGCGACGGCCTCGAAGCCGAACCCGCGCAAGGCCGTCCAGCGCGCCCACGCCGACCTGCGCGAGGCGCCGAGCACGATCGCACGCCTCGGCCAGCGTTTCTCGCTCTTCACGGACCGGGTGCTCGAGAACCAGGAGAAGGCCCGCGGTATCAACCGGGCGCTGGACTCGGCCGGGATCAACATGCGCCCCGGCGAGTTCGTGGCGGTCGTGATCGGCGCCTCTCTCGGCAGCTTCTTCGTGTTCTCGATCCTGTTCGGCCCGATCGGTGGCCTGGTCGTGGCAGCGCTCGTGGCCTTCGGATCCCGGGTCCTCGTCAACTTCAAGGCCAACCGACGCAGGACGAGGTTCGCCGACCAGCTACCCGACACCCTCATGATCCTGTCGAGCACCCTGCGAGCCGGGTACGGCGTCCAGCAGGCGCTCAACGGTGTGACCGAGGAGACAGAGTCTCCGACGAAGGAGGAGTTCACCCGCGCCGTCGTCGAGACCCGCATCGGTCGCGACCTCGGCGATGCCCTCGAAGGCATCTACGCCCGGGTGGGCAACGAGGACTTCCTGTGGGTCATCCGGGCGATCGGTATCAACCGTGAGCTCGGCGGTGACCTGGCGGAGATCCTCGACAACGTCGGGGAAACCATTCGAGACCGTGCGCAGGTGAAGGCGCAGGTCCGCTCGCTCACCGCTGAGGGACGCCTCTCGGCACTGGTCCTCATGATCCTGCCGATCTTCGTGGCCGGATTCATCCAGCTGACGAACCCGGGCTACATCAACCTGTTGTTCCAGGACGCCCGCGGCTGGGGGGCCCTCGCGTTCGGCGCGACGCTGCTCGGCATCGGTGGCCTGTGGATCAAGAAGATCGTCAATATCCGCTACTGAGAAAGGAGTCACAATGTTGATGGACGTCCCCCTCATCATCTACGTCGGCGCCGCTGCGGTGATCGCCGCGATCGGCCTCATCATGTGGGCCTTCCTCACCCAGGCGGCCGGCGCGAGCACCGCTGCCGACCTCTCCGGAATCACCGACATGCGCGAGGCCGTGCTGCGCGAGAGCGCCG
The DNA here is from genome assembly GCA_040219085.1 of Acidimicrobiales bacterium. Lineage (NCBI taxonomy): Bacteria > Bacillati > Actinomycetota > Acidimicrobiia > Acidimicrobiales > Acidimicrobiales bacterium. Next base: position 86,264 of record JAVJTC010000031.1, on the reverse strand, counting down.
GCGACCGGCTTCTCAGCCCGATCCTGCGGGGTCTGGGCCGCCGCACCCGTCGACTGACGCCGACCGGCATGATCGACAACCTCGACAAGAAGGTGCGATACGCGGGGCTCTCCCACAAGTGGCCCACCGAGCGGATCCTCGCGATGAAGGCCCTGCTGGCCATCGCCGGGTTCGCATTCGGGTTCCTGTACTTCCGCTCCAACGGTGGCGGGATGGGCGTTCTCGTGCTCTTCGGCCTCGGCTTCGCCGGGTACATGGCACCGGACTTCAAGCTCAACAAGCTCGCCGAGACCCGTGGCCGTGAGATCAACTACCAGCTGCCCGACGTGCTCGACCAGATGACCGTGTCGGTCGAGGCCGGCCTCGGCTTCGATGCGGCCATGGCCCGCGTGGTCAAGGAGGACGAGGGGCCGCTGTGTGACGAACTCGGACGGGCGATGCAGGACGTCCAGCTCGGCGTGCGTCGCAGCGATGCGCTGGGTGCGATCCTGGAACGCACGGATTCCGCGGACCTCCGCCACTTCCTGCTCGCGCTGACCCAGGCCGAACGGCTCGGCATGCCGCTCGCCCGCGTGCTGCGTGTGCAGGCCAAGGAGATGCGCCACAAGCGCAGGATGCGAGCCGAGGAGGCCGCCATGAAGACGCCGGTGAAACTCGTCTTCCCGCTGATCCTGACCATCCTCCCGGCCCTGTTCGTCGTGATCATGGGCCCCGCGGCCATCAGGATCATGGACTCGGGGGTGTTCGGAGGATGACGATGATCCCGCAACTCGAGATCGAGGAACGGACCCCTTCGGTCGAACCCCTCGCAGCGAGTCGCCTCCTCGCGGACCTGAGCCTCGCCGTCGCACGGCGCGGCGAAACGGCCGGTCCCCTCGCGACGGGGTATCACCCCCTCGACACGTTCCTGAACGGCGGATTCTCCCCCGGCAACCTCGTCGTCACCGGCGGAAAGCCCGGCACGGGCAAGACCGTCATGTTGATGCAGTGGGCCCGGGAAATGGCGAAACGGGGGACGAAGGTCGCCTACGTCTGCTACGACCACGGCGAACGCGCCATGCTCGGGCGCCTGCTGACGCTCGAGCTCGGCGAGGTGGCGGCCGACGTCGACGCCACCACCATCGAACACCTGCGCACGAAGGTGCGCGACCACGTGGCGGGCCGGTGCAGCGGTGAACAACTCGTCGACTTCCACCCGGCCCTGCGCATCGCCTACGACGAGATCAGCGACTACGGCGACAACCTCGTTCTCTACAGGGGTTCGGTCCGTAGCACTGACCTGCGCGCGCTCAGGTCGATCGCCGATTCGTCGGTCGGCTCGGGCGGAGCGCTCTTCGTCGACTTCATCCAGAAGGTCCCCGCCGGCCCGAACGGGGGGCACAGCGAGGCGACCGTCGTCGCCGCCGGCCTCAAGGATCTCGCCGTCGACCACGACGTCGCGGTCATCGCAGCGGCGTCCGTGAACGAGATGGGCCTGCGCCAGCGTCGTCTCCGCGTCGACCACCTCAACGCAGCGGCTGCCCTGGTTCACGAGGCCGACCTGCTGATGCTGCTCAACGACAAGTCCACGGCGTTGTCCAAGAACCACCTCGCCTACGATCTGACCATGTTGGAGAAAGCCCGCGGTCTCATGGTGTTGACCATCGAGAAGAACCGCGACGGACCGGCACCGATCTCCTTCGAGTTCCACAAGCGCTTCTCCAGCTTCCGGTTCGACCCCCAGGGGGGATTCCTGTCCGAGACGCTGATCGACGACACCCTGTTCTCGGAGTGACAGCGGTGGAGGCGACGACGGCCACCGAGCCGTCAGCGACGGTCGGCCCCATTGCCGCCGCGGTGGGGACGCTGCTCGTCGGCATCGTCGGCCTCTTCGCCGCCGACTCGGCGGATGCGTGGGACGCCGTCGTGGTGGCGACCTGCCTGCCGTTCCTTGCGATCGCGACGTGGATCGACCTACGCGAGCTACGCATCCCGAACCGCCTCAACGCAACCTTCGCTGCGACCGTGCTGACTGTCGTCACGATCGCCACCATCGCCGACGGCGGATTCGGTGCCCTCGGTCGCTCGGTGGGCGCGGCCTTCGCGCTGTTCGCCGTGTACCTCGCCCTGCATGCGATCAGCCCGGGAGGATTCGGGGGCGGCGACGTGAAGTTGGGCTTCGGCACCGGCGCCCTCCTCGGCTGGTTCTCCTGGTCGACCCTCCTCCAGGGTGCGCTGGCCGCCTTCGTCCTCAACGGCGTCATCGCAGTCGTGCTGCTCGCGGCCACGCGTGGCCGGCTGCGGGAACTCCCGTTCGGACCCTCCATCGCGATCGGCGCCCTCCTCGCGATCGTCGCGGTCTGACCGCCCCGGGACTCGGAGGCCCCCGACCCGTCGCTAGGGTTGAAAGGGCACAGCCGGCGAGCGTGAGAGGGGCTGGAGTCCGATGAGCGAACTCCACTGGGATGACGATCCCGAACTCGACGCGCCGCTCATGGTCGTGGCCTTCGAGGGCCTCTTCGACGCCGCTGGTGCTGCTACGACGGCGGTCGCGCGGCTGGCGGAACGCCACGGTGCCGAAGCGTTCGCCCGTATCGACCCCGACCCCTTCTTCGACTTCACCCAGCGGCGCCCCGAGATCGCCTTCGACGAAGCCGCCGTGCGGACGGTCGTCTGGCCCGAGAACCACTTCGCCGCCGCTTCGGGCGTATCGGGCCGTGACCTGGTTCTACTCGCCGGTGTCGAGCCGCACCTGCGCTGGCCCACCTTCGCGGAGCACGTCGCCCGGGTCGCCTACCACTGCGGGGTACAGGTGGTGGTCACCCTCGGCGCAACTGTTGGCGTGGCGCCGCACACCCGCCCGCTCGGCGTCGTGGCGTCCTCTTCGGACCCCGATCTCGCGAACCGGCTGGGGCTGGCGCCACCGTCCTACGAGGGCCCGACCGGGCTCGTCGGCGTGCTGCACGATCAACTCGACAGGGCCGGCATCCCCGCCGTGTCGCTGCGTGTGGCGGTCCCCCATTACGTACCCTCGCCACCGAACCCCGAGGCCACCCGGTCACTGCTGGCCCGTCTCGAACTCGTGTTGGGCGTCGACGGCGGCGCCGAGGAGCTCGACGACGACGCACGCGACTGGCGCCGCCAGGTGGACGCCGCCGTCGCCGAGGACCCCGAGATCGCCGACTACGTCGCAGAACTCGAGCGATCTGTCGACTCCTCCGACGAGCTGGTACCCAGCGCCGAGGAACTCGCCGAGGAGCTCGAGGCCTGGTTGAGGGGACGACAGAGCTGACGCGCCCGCTCACACCCACGGGGCGGGCGCAGGAACCCTCAGTCGGCGGGCAGGATCTTCATTCCCGCCGCACGCAGCGCAACCGCTGCCGCGCCGATCAGCGGGCCGTCCGCGCCGAGTTCCCCCGGGCGCACGACCGTGCCCCGCGAGTGGTCGAGCCGACAGAGCTGGTCCACAGTTCGTTGCGCGGCATCGAAGAAGTCGTCGCCATAGCCGAGCGCGACGGACCCTGAGACCAGAGCCAACCGCAGGTCGAGCAGATTGGCGACGGAGGCGATGCCGCGCCCGACGAGCTCGCCCACGTGGCGCCGCACTTCGACAGGTGCAGTAGCTGGGTCGGCGCCCGTGACGGCCCGGATGGCGGTGCCCGATGCCTGACCTTCCAGATTCCCGCGTGCCCCCGAGGCATCGGCACGCCCGTCGGGTTCGACGAAGACATGACCGACATGGCCCGCGTTGCCGTCGGCGCCGTGGAGCAGTCTCCCCTCGAGGACGATGCCCCCACCGACCCCGGTCGACACCACCATCGCTATGTAGTCGGTCTCCCCGCGCGCCCCGCCGAGCCACCCCTCACCGAGGGCGAGGGCCTTGGCGTCGTTCTCGACGTGGGTGGGCAGACCGAGCTCGCGGCTGAGCCGCTCGCCGAGCGGGAAGTCCCGCCACACCGCGATGTTGAGTGGCGAGATCAACCGGTGCATCTCGCGGGCGGGACCACCGGTCCCCACGCCACAGATGGTCGGCGCCTCGTCGACAGCCGACATCGCGTCGGAGGCGAGCTCCACGACGGTCCCGAACAATTCCTCACCGGTTGCGGCGGCGGCGGTGGGCGCCTGCCCCCGTGCGAGGATCTCACCGTCTCTGGAGACGACCCCCACGGCGACCTTGGTTCCACCGATGTCGACGGCCAGCACGTGCCGGGGCCCGGAGCGCTGCATCGGGCCACGATACCGGGCAGGTCGGAGCCCCGCCGGTGGCCCGGAGGAGCCCTCGAGGCGCGGGTCGAACCCTCAGGGCGCCGCGGGAACCGGAACCTGCGCCCGGCTGCGACCCCGGAGGTGGCTCGTGACGAGCGACTCGAGGAGGCGACGGTGACCTTCGAGGTCCGCTGTGACGGACCCAGGTGTCTTGGCCGCGTCGTCGAAGCGGCGCAGGGCGAGGGCGTCCAGAGCCCAGGGCAGGTCTTCGAAGCCGTCAACCCCATGCGCCGAGAGTGGTCCTCCCTGAGCGGCGAGGTCCCACCGCGATGCGGGCGTGAGCCTGTTCACGTACGCGGGCTCCACGGCGCAGAGGTACCGCTTCGCGCGGACGTGGAGGGCGATCGGCGCGGTCACCGCAGACCCGAAGAAGGGCGCGAGATACCGGGCAGCCACGGCCTCGTGGTGCCTCCCCCCGCTTCCTGGGCGACACGACCCGTCGTGAGCCCGGTGTGCGAGGAGGTGTCCGATGTCATGGAGCAGCGCCGCAGCGACGAGACCAGCCGACGCTCCGGCCGCCTCGGCCAACGCGGCGGTCTGTAGCGCGTGGTCGAGTTGGCTCACCGGCTCGTCGAGACGGACGTCGGCCCCGCACCGCAGAAGTCCGAGGATCTCGTCGACGACCGTCCCCGCCGATGAGGCCACCGCTCAGCTCGATGTCTGCTGGAGTTCCCGACAGCCCGAACCGGGGCTCGCGACGTCGACGGGGCCGTAGGCGGCCACGACGACCGGTCCCGACTCCCCATCGCTCGGCCAGGCACCCGAACACGCCCCTGCAACCCATACGACCGCGCCCACGGGAAGGGCCACCGGCACAGGATCGTGCCCGGAGTCGGCTTCGATCTCCACGACGGTGCAGGCGCCGTCGCGGGACACCGACAGCGACAGCATCGCGGCGAGGCGGCCCGGCGGAACCTCGATGCCCTCGGTCGCGGTCGGCACCACCACCCCGCCGAGGCAGGCCTCCCGGCCGAGTAGAAGCGAGGCTTCCCGTTTGAGTCGAGCCGAACTGAACAGCGTCCGTAGGGGAAGTCCGATGTCGATCGGACCGACGCCGGCCCCCTCGGCGAGATCCGCCGCACACGTGCGCATCCGCTCGATCGACGTCGGACCGAGGACGCTGCCGTGTACCCAACGCCGCTCGTTCCAATGTTCGAGGTCGGGAGATGCCACATGGTGACCGTATTCTGCGGGGGTTACGGCTGCGGAAAGGTGAACTGAAGGGCTGTGGAAATCGCGGCGGCGCTGTGTCGTGTCCGTCTGCCCCGTCAGCTCAAATCGGGGTCTGTGACGAGTTCCACTCCCAGAGCAGCTGCGACGGCGGGCTCGGTCACGTGGCCCCTGTGGATGTTCAGCCCGTCGCGCAGGGGCCCGGAGCTCCGCAGGGCGGCGCGGATTCCATGGTCTGCGAGGTACATGACGAACGGGAGCGTCGCGTTGTTCAACGCCAGCGTGGACGTACGAGGCACGGCACCGGGCATGTTCGCAACGCAGTAGTGCACGACGTCGTCCACCACGAAGGTCGGATGGCTGTGTGTCGTCGGATGCGACGTCTCGATGCAGCCTCCCTGATCGATGGCCACGTCCACGACCACCGACCCGGGTCGCATTGCGCTCACATGCTGCGCGGTCACCAGCTTCGGCGCCGCGGCGCCGGGCACGAGAACCGCACCGATCACGAGGTCCGCCGCTATGACGAACTGCGTCAGCGACGAGAGCGTCGAGTAGACCGTCCGCAGCGCTGGACCGAACCGGTCCGCGAGGTGCCCGAGCACCGCGGCGTCGCGATCGAGGACGGTCACGTCGGCGCCGAGGCCGATCGCCATCTCGATCGCGTTGGACCCCACGACACCGCCACCGATCACGACGACGTGGCCGGGCACGACACCGGGAACGCCGCCGAGGAGAATCCCGGAGCCGCCCTGAGGGCCTTCGAGGCAGTGGGCCCCGGCCTGCACGGCGAGGCGGCCGGCCACCTGCGACATCGGAGCGAGCAGCGGGAGGCCCCCTCTGGCGTCGGTCACCGTCTCGTATGCGATGCACGTTGCGCCCGACTGCATCAGCTCGCGCGCCTGATCCGGGTCGGGCGCCAGATGGAGGTACGTGAACAACGTGTGCCGGGGGCCGAGCATCGCCCGCTCGGAGGCCTGGGGCTCCTTCACCTTCACGATGAGCTCGGCGCGTTCGAAGACCGAGCGTGCCGTGGCCTCGATCTCCGCCCCGACCGCCGAGTAGTCCGCGTCGGAGAAACCCGAACCCTCACCGGCCCCCGTCTCGACCAGGACGGTGTGTTCGTGGCCGACCGCCTCGGCGACGCTTGCGGGACTCAGTCCCACCCGCCGTTCGGAGTCTTTGATCTCGCGTGGAACGCCGATGATCACCGGACCGTCCCCTCTCCGTCGTGTACCCGGGCCTGTGATGGACCCGTACCTCGTCGCTCCAGACTAGGCGGGCTGCGTCACGGGAGACGGGCCGGCCACGCGCCGGGTCGCCGGCGAGCCGGGGGGATCGCCGCCTCCCTGGTCGACGCGGATTTCCGTCTCGGCTGCATCCGACACGCCGGGTTCCGCCCTGGATGGTTCCGCGTCATACCCGACGACACGATCACGGCCAGAGGTCTTGGCCGCGTAGAGGGCCTCGTCGGCGGCGGCGACGACCCCGGCGACCGAGGCTGCATCGGTCGAGTCGGCGACACCGAGGCTGGTGGTGAAGATGGGCAGGCTGCCGTCGCCGAGCGCGGCCGAGAGCTCGGTCCGTATCCGCTCTGCGACCTCTAGGGCGGCCGCACGCCCGCTCCCCGGCAGCAACAGGACGAACTCCTCGCCACCGTGGCGGGCGACGACGTCCTCCTCGGTGCGGACCGAGCGACGCAGCACCGAGGCGAACAGCCGAAGCGCGCGGTCGCCGGTCGAGTGCCCGTAGGTGTCGTTCAGATCCTTGAAGTGGTCGAGGTCGGCCATGACCACGGCGAAGGACCTGCCCCGTTCGGCGAGCTTGGTAGCCGCCTCGTCGAATGTGCGCCGATTCACGAGGCCGGTGAGCGGATCGGTCGACGCCTGCAGCTGACTGTCGGCCAGCGCACGGATCATTCCGAGCCTGTTGCCCGTCTGGGCCATCAGGAACCCGAGCCGCTCCGTGTCGGCAGCCGATGGGGGCTCGTGCTCGGGTCCGACGACGTGGAGAACGCCGACGGACTTGGACAGCACGGTCAGGGGAACGCACGCCGCCGAACAGGCCCCCAGCTCGCGCCCGCGTAGCCGCGGGCAGGCGTCGATCCGTTCAGACGATGAGAATCGGAGCGGACGCCCGTGGCGCACCGCGATGCATTCCCGCGGCGAACGCACCCCGCAACCGGGCACCGCGGAACCGGTGGTCATCGCGCGGCGCAGGTGAGCGTCGCTCGAGTCGGCGAGCAGCAGTTCCGCCGGGGCGTCACCCATCACCTCGACGGTGGCGCGCGCGACGACATCGAGCACGCCGGCTTCGTCGTCGGCGATCTCGACTGCACGGGTCATTCGCTGGTGGTCGCGACGGGTCTCGATCTCGGCGCGCAGGGCCTCGTCTTTCTCGGCCGCCACTCGGCGCTCCCGAGCCAGCCGGCGCCCGATGGCGCGACCGACGATCAGCCACAGGAGCGGGATCGAGACCGCGAAGACGATTCCGAGGTCGACCGCCACCTGTGCCAGCGCCGGGACGTCGGGCGACACCGCGTCGACGAGAACGATCGACGAGGCCTCGATGACGAGAATCGCGAGCAGGACCGGACCGACCAGGTCGCGTAGATCCACGCGAGCGTCGTCGATGGCTTCCCCGATCTCCTCAGCACGCTTGCCGCCACGCATACAGGCCTCCCGTCGACCCGCCGACGGGTCGTCACCAGAACAGATCGGCGGAGGCGGCCCCGATGTTTAGCGCGAGCCGGCGAGCCGGTGGCCCCTCTAGGGGGCCGGCGCGGCTTCGGCCGTGTGCGCGGTGGGCCTCTCGTCGATCGCGTAGCCGCGCTGGTCGCGGGGACCGTCGTGGCCACCCCGGACGGCGTCGACGGCGTCCGCAGTCGACACGTGGATCCGCGTACCCAGCCGTTCCCACAGACCCGACCGCCGCAGGACGTCGCGGACGGGACCCTTCACGTCACTCATGTGCAGTTCGACGCCCCTCTGATCGAGGTCGTCGAGCACTTCGCGCAGCACTTCTGCGCCGGTGACATCGAGGTCGTTGATACCGGAGGCGTCGAGGACGAGCACCCGGGGCTCGACCGTGATCTCCGACGCGGTCCCGACGAGGAGGCGCTTGATCTTGGCGGCGTTGACGAAGGAGATGGCGGCGTCGATACGCAACACGCTGATGCCCGGGTACGTGTGCGCGTCGTCGAACCGCTCGACGTTGCGATAGGTCGTCGTGCCATCGACCCTGCCGAGAACGGCCGTGTGGGGAAGGGACATGCGTGCGAACACGACGAGCATCGAGGCGACGACCGCGACCCCTATTCCGATCTCGATGCCGAGGGCGAGGGTCGCCACGAACGCAACCGACAGACCGATGAGATCGCTGCGTTTCACGGCGGCGATATGGCGCATCTCGCGAACGTCGAAGAGTCCGATGACGGCCACGATGATGATCGCCCCGAGAGCAGCATTGGGCAGCGAGTCGAACAACGGCGTCAGGACGGCGAGAGTCAGCAGGACGAGCCCGGCGGTGATGACGGACGCGAGTGGTGTGCGGGCCCCGGCGCTGTCGTTGACGGCGGTGCGGGAGAAGCCTCCAGTCACGGGATAGCCACCGAAGATGCCGGACGCGACGTTGGCGGCGCCCAGCGCCACCAGTTCGGCGTTGGCGTCGACGTCGTGACCGTGGCGCCGGGCGTAGACCTTCGCCACGGCGATGGACTCCATGAACCCGACGAGGGTGATGACCAGCGCCGCCGCGGCCAGCGTGCCGAACAGCGATCCGTCCCATTGGGGGAACCCGAACGACGGCAGACCTTCGGGGATCTCGCCGACGGTACTCACCCCGCGGTCCGTCAGACCGAAGACCTCGACGATCGCAGTGGATGCGACGACGACGACGAGTGCACCGGGTAGCAGGGGCATGACCTTCTTCGCGACGAGTAGCACGATCACCGCACCGGCTCCGATTGCCAGCGTCGTCCCGTTCGTGCCGCCGATGTTGTCGATGACCTCCCGGACCGTCTCGTGGAAGTGGTCCCTGCGCTCCGTGGAGATGCCGAGAACGTGCTTGACCTGACTGAACCCGATGATGAGGGCCGCTGCCGCCGTGAAGCCGACGAGGACCGAGTGCGAGAGGAAGTCCACGAGGAAGCCGAGGCGACCGGCGCCGAGCACGAGGTGCAGAACGCCGACCATCACGGCGAGCATCGCCGCCGCCTCGAGGTATCCGGCACTCCCCTCGGCGACCACCGATCCCAGCGCTGATGCCGTGAGGAGCGACACGATGGCGACCGGACCGACGGCGAGTTGTCGTGACGTGCCGAAGATCGCGTAGATGAGCACCGGGATGGTCGCCGAGTACAGACCGACCTCGGGCGGGAGCCCTGCGAGCAGCGCGTACGCCATCGCCTGCGGGACGAGCATCGCTCCGACGGTCAGTCCGGCGGCGAGATCGCTGCGCAGATCGCCGCGGCGGTACCGGGGCGCCCATGTGAGGATCGGGAGGAGACGCCGACCGATGTTCCGGATCGCGTGCCCGGGGCTGGACTCTGTCATAGTCCGAATGTACGTACATCCGGTGTCCTTGTCAAGCTCCTCACGGACACATTCAGGAGGCCCGGCAGCCGTCAGGCGGCGGGCCCGGCCGCGTCGCCGGGCAGGCGACAGGCCTCGTTCCAACCCTCGATGACCCGGTCACCACGATCTATCCCGAGTATCGACACCGTCGCCGGACCCAGGACGAGATGACGACCGGTGTCGGGTGGAGCGCCGATCCAGCGCGACGCGAGGATGCGTAGGAACTGGCCGTGCGCGAACACCGCGACCGAACCGCCGACGGCGACCAACCGCTCGACGACGGCGTCGGCACGCCTGCCGACCGCAGCGAGGGTCTCCCCCTCGTGGATCGGCGCCGTCCAGATCGACCAGCTCGGATCACGGACGCGGTGGTCGGCGGTCACCGAGCCCTCGAACTCGCCGTAGTCCCACTCGACGAGGTCATCGTGGACGACAGCCCGGTCCCCGAGTCCGGCGAGATGACATGTCTGCGCCGCCCGCCGCAGGGGACTGGTCCAGACCTCGGCGAGTTCGAAAGCGGCGACCTTCGCCCCGAGCGCCGCCGCCTGCCGCTCACCCGTCTCGGTCAGACCGATGTCGGTGAGCCCGGTGTGACGGTGGGTGCGACTCCACTCCGTCTCGCCGTGGCGGATCAACAGGACCTGGGTCGTGGACTGCACGGTTCCTCGCAACGGATCGGGTCCAACCAGCACACCATGCCAGAGCCCCGGCCGCTCCGAGGCCGGGAGTCGGATCAGTCCCCGACCACCCGCAGAATCGAACCCGCGGACCAGTCCGGCGTGCGGTCGGCCGGCACCCCGAGCCCGACGAACACCGAGCGGGGAACCGAGATGTCAGCGAGGTACAGCTCCCCAGCGGCCGTCGTCCCCCTCAGGCCCGCCTTCGGCATCGCCAGGGTGAGCGTCGCGTCCGCCTCGACCGCCGGCACACCGACCCGACCCGTCGTCGTGTCCACCCCGCTGGGGCCGTCGAGAGCGACGACGAGCGAGGCCCGCCGGGTCCCGGCGACGAGGTCGGCGACGCGGCCACGCAGATCCCCGACCAGGCTGTACCCGACGAGCGCATCGATGGCCAGATCGACGTCGACGGGGTCATCGACGACGGGCACGTCCATCCGATCGACGATGTCGAGCTGGTCCGCCGGGACCCCCCGCATGTCGGCACGGTGCGGTGCGAGAACCACGGTCACGTCCACACCGGCATTCGCAAGGTGACGGGCGGCGACGAGGCCCCCTCCCCCGTTGCCGCCGGAGCCGACGTACACGGCGACCGACGCGGGGCTGAAGCGTTCCCTGACCAGGCGTGCAAGGCTGCGCCCGGCGTTCTCCATCATCTGTATCAACTCGATGCGGAGGTCCTGGGTCATCACGCGATCGACCGTGCGCATCTGATCGGTCGTGACCCAGGCGAGCGCGTCGGCCGCGACCTCGGGGTACATGGGACGGTCACGGCTCACGGTCACTCCCGGGCGGTCGGCGACGCTGACAAGCCTGCCACGGCCGTCGCCGACCCGGGGCCCCGGCGGAGCCCGGTAGACGGCGACGACCCGGGCTCTGCGGGCCTCAGTACACCCGCACCGGAGTGTGGATCTCGAGAGCACCTGTGTCCCACAGGTGATCCATCACGGCGTCGTGAACCCGGGCGCAGCCGTGTGACGCCGGGAAGCCGGGGATCTCCGGGGAACCGTGGACGGCGATCCCGCCGTCGAAGTACTTGGGCCGGTAGAGCGCTCCGAGGGGGCCGAAATCGGTCCCGTCGACCTCGCGGAAGACCTCGAACCGACCGGTGCGTGTCACCCATTCACCCCCGGAACCGGTGCTGGTGTTGAAGATCTCCACGACACTGCCATCGCGGACCACGAAGAGCACCTGGCGGGCGAGGTCCACCTCGACCACCGTGCCCGGCGTCGACTCGGTCCCCGCCGTCGGCCGTTGGGCCGTGTCGAGCGCGGCCAGGGTCGCAGCGCCGGCGATGCCGTCGCGGTGCAGCCCCTCGACCTTCTGGAAGGCCATCACCGCCTGTTCGGTCAGCTCACCGAAGCGGCCGTCGGTCTCAGGACCCACCCAGTATCCGAGCTCCGCGAGGCGCTCCTGGAGCCGGCGGACAGTCTCGCCCTCGTCGCCGATCCCCAGCGCATCTCCTGGCTCCGATGGCGTCGGATCACGGGTCTCGTCGGGCGTGGGCGCCGGGGCCGGAGCTGCGGGATCCTCAGGGGCCGGGGCCGGAGCTGCGGGATCCCCAGGGGCCGGGGCCGGAGTCGGTGGATCCTCGGGCGTGGGGGCGGGCGCGGGGTCCGTAGGGACCACCGGAGCTGGTGGGACCTCGGCGGCCGGCGGCTCCCCGAGGAGATCCCCACCGGCGAGGGCAGCACCACCGGCGATGACGGCGATCGTGATGATGATGACGACTGCGAGCTTCTTCATGGGCGTGTCTTTCTCGATCTGCTCCGACCTTCGGAGCCATCGATTCAGACGTCGCTGCGGCTGGGATTTCTTCCCGGCCATTCGCGATTTCGTCCCTGCGGAGGATGCATGCCTCCCCCGTGAGGAGGAGGACTCAGACCGCCAGAAGGTCTGCGATGGCAGCGCGAACGTGGACGGGCGGCTCGATGATCTCGAGGACCTTGTTCCTGCCGCCGGCGCCCGCGACGATCCTCACGGTCCGGGCCCGCACACCGAGAGCCTCCGCCACCGCTGCCACCACGGCGGCGTTCGCCTTTCCCTCCGTGGCAGGTGCACGAACCGCGACCACGAGGACGTCCTCCTCGCCCCATCGGCCACCGACCCCCTCGTGGCGCGCGCCCGGCTTCACGCGAACCCGGATTCGCAGGGGGTCCGCTGTCATCGCCGGCGCGGCGGGCCGCTCAGCGGTCTGCGCGCGAACGGACGAAGACGGGCTCGTCGACGTCGGACAGCTCGGGATCGAACCGGTAGCCGAGGCCGGCAAAGTCGTCGAGGTCCCTGAGAGCGGTGACCCTGTCGGTGATGATCCACCGCGCCATCGCACCGCGGGCCTGCTTCGCGAACATCCCCATTACCCGCAGGTCGCCGTCATCGTTGGTGTCCATGAACCGCGGCGTGATGACGCGCCCTGCGAGCCCGTCGGGATCGACTGCGGAGAAGTACTCCTTCGACGCGAGGTTCACGAGCACCTTCGCCCCCGGGCTGGCGGCGAGGTCAGCGGCGAGCATCTCGGTGATCGTGTCCCCCCAGAAGTCGTAGAGGGTGTCGCCGGCGCCGGTGGACAGCTTCGTCCCCATCTCGAGCCGGTACGGCTGGATCAGGTCGAGGGGCCGCAGCACCCCGTAGAGACCGGACAGGACCCGCAGGACCTTCTGGGCCCGCGTGAAGTCCCGGGTAGAGAAGCCCCCCGCTTCGAGTCCCCGGTAGGTGTCACCGGCGAACGCGAGCACCGCGGCGCGGCCCGTCTCGACCGACACCTCGGGCCGCCAGTCGGCGAACCTCTCGAAGTTCAGCTCCGCGAGGGCCGGCGATATCGACATCAACGCGGCGAGGTCGTCGGGCGACTTCGCCGCCAGGACCTCGACGAGCTCAGCGGCCCGGTCGGCGAGACGCGGTTCGGTGTGGCGATCCGTCACCGGGGGCGAATCGAAATCGAGCGACTTGGCGGGAGATACGACGATCAGCACCCCACCTTGATACCGCACGCACGCTGCTCCGGTCGCACCCATCGGCCGCCAGATCCATTCGGATGACGATGACCGAACCTTTCCGAGTGCGTCGCCCCGACCGGACACGGTCGGCCCGACGCGGGGAGTGCGATACTCGGAGTCCGGCACGATCGGCCGCCGAGGAGAAGCCGTGGCGGAATCCTTCATCTTCGACGCTGTCCGCACGCCCGTCGGGCATCACGGGGGCGCGCTCGCCGGCGTCCGGCCCGACGATCTCGCGGCCACCGCCCTCACCGCGCTCGGCACACGCAACCCGGAGCTCGACCCCGGGGCGGTGGAGGACGTGTGGCTCGGCGCTGCCAATCAGTCCGGCGAGGACAACCGCAACGTCGCCCGGATGGCGACGCTGCTCGCCGGATGGCCGGTGACAGTCCCGGGCGCAACTGTGAACCGGCTGTGCGGGTCGGGACTCGAGGCGGTGATCGCCGCGAGCCGGGCGATCGCCTCCGGTGACCTCACGCTCGCGGTGGCCGGCGGCGTGGAGTCCATGAGCCGCGCACCGTGGGTCCTCCTCAAGCCCGGACGCGCCTATGCCCGCGGGAACGAGACCCTCCACTCCACGACCCTGGGCTGGAGGATGGTGAACCCCCGCCACCACGACCGCTGGACGGTCTCGTTGGGCGAGGCGACCGAGTTGCTCGTCGGCGAATTCGGGATCAGCCGAGAATCCCAGGACGAGTTCGCCGCCTCGTCACACCGCCGTGCGGCGGCCGCATGGGCCGCCGGCCACTTCGACGCCGAGATCACCCAGGTGCCCGGCGCCCCGCTGGCGATCGACGAGTCGATACGGCCCGAGACGTCCGTCGAGGCACTCGCCGGACTCCGGCCCGTCTTCCGCCCCGAGGGCACCGTGACGGCGGGAAACGCCTCCCCGCTCAACGACGGAGCCGCTGCGCTGCTCATCGGGTCGGCCGATGCGGGCAGGGAACTGGGTCGCGATCCGATCGCACGGATCGCGGCCCGTGCGACCTCGGCGCTCGAACCGCACCGTTTCGGCCTCGGGCCGGTCGATGCCACCCGGGCGGCGCTGACCCGGGCCGGACTGTCAGCCGGCGACCTCGATGCGGTCGAGTTGAACGAGGCGTTCGCCGGGCAGGCTCTCGCCGTTCTCCACGAATTGGGTGAGATGGACCCCGCGATCGTGAACCCGCTCGGCGGCGCGATCGCCCTCGGCCACCCGCTGGGAGCCAGCGGCGCGCGCATTCTCACGACGCTCCTGTGGCATCTCCGCCGCACAGGGGGGCGCTACGGGCTCGCCGCGATGTGCATCGGCGTCGGCCAGGGGATCGCCGTCGTCATCGAACGCGTCTGACGCGCGGCGGCCCGCCGGGTAGACCCGGCGGGCCCGCGACACACGGCTCAGCTCGGCTGGAGGTCGAAGGTCTCGGGACCGTCCGGCAACTCGACGGTCACCGACGTCACCCGGTAACCGTCCCCGTCATCGTCGAGGCTGACCGTGACCCGCCCGAGAACGTAGTCCTCGGTGAGCATCATCTGCTCAGCGCCGCGGCGACCGACCCTGACCTCGTCGGGAAGGGTGTTCTCATTGCGGCCGAGGTAACCCTGAGCGTCCTGGCGGGCCTGCTCGGTCGGGAACACGTCGCCGGGATCGCCCGGCTCGGTCGGACCTCCGTCGACGTCATCCCCGCCGTCGGGTGGTGTGTTCGGCTGGTCCGACGCGTCGCCGACGGGCGGCTCATCGGATGTCCGGTCGTCCGCTGCGTCGTCGTCGGCGGCCGCCCAGGCGACAGCTGTGATTGCGAGAGTCGCCAGCGCGACCGCCACGACGAGAGCCTTGATCTTCATGGGGGGTTCCTTTCACCCGGATCGGTCCGGGTCGTTCGTCTGTCCCCAATCCGACGTCGCGCGACGCCCGGCGGTTCCCGCGCCCGCGCGTTTCGTTCAGCTCGACACGACCCGTTCTGAGACGCGGCTGACCGGCACGGGCCGACCCACCAGGTAGCCCTGTCCCAGGTGGACCCCACACTGTCGCAAGGTCTCGAGTTCGGGTTCCGTCTCGATTCCCTCGGCGATCACCTGGCACCCGTGGCGCTCGGCGAACTCCACCAGGGTCTCGACGAACACCTGGCGGGCGGCGTCATCGGCCAGGCCGGTGACAGCGTCGCGCTGCAACTTCATGAACTCCGGTTGCAGCCGCTCGATACGCGAGAGGCTCTCATATCCCGCTCCCGCGTCGTCGATGGCGACCATCACGCCGGGGATCTGACGCAGCGGCCGCACCAGGTCCTCCGCGCCGGCCGTGTCCGGCACCTCCACGACGACCGGGCACGGTGCCTGGCTGAGGATCCCCGCCAGCTTGTCGGGTTCAGCTGCGAGCCCCGGTGAGACGTTGACGGCGAGCCAGGCTCCCACAGGTAGAGCGCGTGCCGATGCCATCGCGGCGTGGATCAGAGCCATGTCCAGTTCCAGGCCGAGACCCGCGGACGTCGCCTGGGCGAGGCTCTCCTGCGGAGACTGGCCATCCGCGAACCGGGTCAGTGCCTCGTAGCCGACGGGCTGATCGTCACCCATGTCGACGATCGGCTGGAAGACGGTGAAGAACGTGTACTCCTCGAACGCCGCCGCTGCCGGCTGTGTCGGGGATCGCCCGTCGCTCAGCGGTTGCGGTGCGAACCGACCGGCACCGTTCGCCTCGACTGCGACCCCCGCACCGGTCGAGCGGGCCTCGAAGACCCGCGCTCCCGAACCGGCTGGCCCGTAGTGGAGGACCGACGCCCAGTCGCCGATGGCGCCGGGAGAGAGCCGGTCGGCGGACCGCGACGACTTGGAGACCGTTCCCGGGGGAGCAGGTTGGTAGAGCCAGCCACGCAACTGGACCCACAGGTCGACGACGCTGTTGCGGGTTCCCACGAACGCGACCATCGCGTACAAAGCGAGCGTCGCATTCAGACCGGCGAAGAACAGGTGGGCCCAGTGGCTGTGCTGGATGTCGTAGACGACCCAGTAGGCCGAGAAGACGATCAGCAGCCACGGCGAGAGGATGTAGAACGCCCGCGCCGTCGTGCGGTCACGGACCTTCGGCGTCCGCTTGAACGAGCTCTTCTCACCCGTGACGAGTTGGAGCACCGATGCGAACGCGCCCGCGAGGTTGACGAACAGCAGAATCAGGTTGAAGCCGTAGATGCGCAGGACGTCGAGGCGCTTGTAGCCGCAGTAGCGAAGGTCCGAGGCCATCATCAAGAAGTACGGGAGCGCGATCAGCGGCAGGATCGGCTTCAGCAGACCGCTGTTGAACGGGTAGATCAACAGGATCAACAGACACAGCGATGCCCAGAAGATCGAGGCCATGTAGTTGACCCGCAGGAAGACCTCACCGAATCGGTTCTTCTCGCGCCGCTCGCGACGGGCCCGCGACTGATCGCGCAGCTTGGACAGGATGAGGAGGCCACCGTTGGCCCACCGCTGTCGCTGGATGCAGAGCGAGCCGAAGTCCGGTGGGGTCGCGCTGTAGGCCAGCCGTTCCGGGTAGTTGAACAGCGTCCACCCGTGCACACCGAGGTCGATGGTGGACTCGGTGTCCTCGATGACGGTCCGGTCCTGGATGTAGCGGCGGATCTCCCACTTGTCCTCGTGGTCGATCTCGACGATGTCGTCGAGTGCCTCCTTGCGCAGGATCGCGTTGGCCCCGACCCAGAAGGTCGCGTCGTAGTGCGTCATGCCCTGGTGGACGATGTGTTGCAGATCCGTCGTGGCACCCGCGATGCGTTCGATGCGGGTGCCCGCGCCCGGGTAGGCGCTGTAGGGGGTCTGCGCCACGGCGACGTCGGCGTTGCCGCCCTGCTCGAGGACGTAGAGGATCCGGGCGCAGTACTCAGGGAGCAGGACGCTGTCGGCGTCGAGGGTGAGGATGTAGTCCGGGTCGGGCACGGCGAAGTCCGCGTCGCGCGTGTTGCAGGGCACCAGAGCGAGACCCTGGGGCGTGGCGACCTCCTGCCAGTTCCCACCCATCAGCGCGATGTAGCTGTTCAGGTTCATCGCCTTGTTGGCGGCGTGCGAACACGACACATAGCGCTTCCGTTCGAAGCTGGACATCTCGGCACGGAAGGTCGATACGAGCCGTCGGTAGAGCTGCATGATCCGGTCTGTGGAGAGGCTCGCACCTTCTTCCGCCCCGCTGCGCAGGGCCCGGGCGATCGTCTCGAGATCCTCTGCGAGCGCACCGATCACGTGCTCGACGAAGAAGGTGTCGGCGTGGTCGATGATCTCGTGCCGGTCCCCGAGTTTCCGGAGCCATTGGGATGCGAACTCGTAGTGCGAGGCCAGCTCGACCATGTCGTCGGGCGTGGTCCGGCGTGACCCGACCTGGAGGGACTCGAAGCGTTCGAGGCCGCCACGAACATGATCCAGCGGCTCGGCGAGTTCGTCGGCGATCCGTTCGGGAAGCCCGCGCGCCGCTTCGAGTAGGCGGTGTGCCGCGATGTTGCGCGGCTGGGGCGGGTCGTCGATCAACAGGACGACGCGCAGGTGGGGGTGCTCCTGGAGCGCAGCTGACAGCAGCGTGGTACGGATGACCCGCTCGTCCTCCTGGTACGAGGGGACGAGAACGGTCACGGTGGGGACCGTCTCCGTGTAGAACGCGTCGATCACGGCCCGGGGAGCCCGTTGGTGTGACCGGTTCCGGTAGAAGAAGCCGATCCGGGTGATGAGGTAGGCCATCGCCGACGCGGTCAGCGCCGTGACGACGAGGAGGTACACGATCGCCTCGATACCGAGCCGGGCACTGGAGGCCCGACCTTCGACGAACTGCTCGACGATCGTGATCGCGACGTAGGCGAACCACGCTCCCACGGTGGTGACGATCGCCAGTCGACCGATGGTGACGCGGCGCTCCGAGACCGGGGGCGGAACCTTCGGCAGGGGTTGCGTGCGGCGATCACTACCCCACTGGCGTCGGCGGGTGGTGTTCGACTGCTTCCTGCGTCGCGTCAGCATCGCTGTCCTGTTCTCGCCTGCGTTCCAAGGTCCGCGGCCACCGAGACCGCGCCGGAACGGCAGCGCGGAGCACCGTTCCCATCTTCCCTATCGACCGTTGAAGCCATGTCGTTAGGTGTCGGAGGCACACTCCCGGCTCCGGCGGTGACGAATCGGTTCTCACGAGATCCGTCCGCGGCGTGACGGCTAAGAATTCGAGTTCCCGTACCGATGGGAGAACCAGTCCTCGCCCGAGCTCGACCTCTGAGGTTCACCAGTCGCCATGACTTCACCACGAGACGACAATTCGAGAGCCGACGCCACGGCGACCCTCGACGCCGCGTTCTCCGACGAGCCCGAGGAGCGGCTCTCGTGGACCCGCCTCGGAGCGGTGGTCCTCATCGTCGGAATGATGGCGGGCGTCGGTCTCTTCGGATTCCGGGAGGCGACCACCACCGATCCCGTCCGCCAGCGGTCGTGGAGCGTGCCCTACGTGGACGTCACTCTCACGCCCACCTATGAGTTCCAGGACCCGCGCCTCAACCCGGCCCGTGACATCGCCCTGGCTTTCGTCGTCGCGCACCCCGACGATGCGTGCACGCCCTCATGGGGCGGGGCCTACACCCTCGGCGAGGCGGAACGCGACCTCGAACTGGACAGGCGGATCACCCAACTCCGGGCAGCCGGGGGCGACGTCACGATCTCCTTCGGCGGCCAGGCGAACGACGAACTGGCGTACGTGTGCGCCGACGAGGACCGTCTGACCGACGCGTACCGGGAGGTCGTGGAGCGCTACGACGTCAAGGTCATCGACCTCGACATCGAGAACGAGGACATCGCCGACCTGCCTTCGATCGAGCGTCGCGCGCGTGCGATCGCCACGATCCAGGCCGAACGGCGCGCGGGCGACGAGGACCTGTCGGTGTGGATCACCCTTCCGGTATCGACCGGCGGGCTCACCGCCGACGGCGTCGCGCTCGTGAGCGCGACCCTTGCCGGGGGTGTCGATCTGGCCGGCGTCAACGCCATGACGATGAACTTCAGCGATCCCGCCAACCCGACGCTCGACATGTTGGAGGCGGCGAAGTCCTCTCTCGAGGCCTCGGCGCGTCAGATAGGCGAGATCTGGGCCGACAACGGAGTCGAGCTCGACGAGGTGCAGCGCTGGGCCCGCCTCGGTGCCACGCCGATGCTCGGACAGAACGACGTGCCAGGCGAGGTGTTCACACTCGAGGACGCCCGTGGCCTGGCGGACTTCGCCGTGGACCGGGGCCTCGGGCGCGTCTCGACGTGGTCCCTGAACCGGGACAGGGCGTGTCCCGAATCCTTCGCAGACGTGATGATCCTGTCCAACTCGTGCAGCGGAGTGGACCAGGCCCCGCTCGAGTTCGCGAACGTGTTCACCGCACTCCCGGGTCGGGCTCCGACGCTCCCCCAGTCCGACACCGTGACGGTCGCCGACGCCTCCTCGGATGCCGACGACCCCGCCACGAGCCCCTACCCGGTTTGGCGCCCCGACGCCCACTATGTCGAGGGCTACAAGGTCGTCCGCGAGGGACTCGTGTATCAGGCCAAGTGGTACACGCAGGGGCAGGACCCGGGCATCGTCACCGACACCCCGTGGGATTCGCCATGGTCACTACTCGGGCCGGTCAGTCCGGACGAGCCGCCGTTCACCCCGAGCACGCTTCCGGCCGGCACCCATCCGTCGTGGGAGCCCGCGACGCTGTTCGATGCAGGTGACGTCATCCTCTTCGACGGCCTGCCGTACCGTGCCCGCTGGCCGAATCAGAACGAGGTTCCGTCCGTGTTGTTCCCGGTTCCACCGGACTCCGCGTGGGAGCCGCTCTTCGAGATCCCTGGCGACCCGACGAGTTCGTGACCGGACGACTGCGACATCGCGCCGGCGGGCCAGCCTGCACTGAGTAGCGTCGTGAGCCATGCGGATTCTCGTTGCAGGCGCTGGCGGATTCATCGGAGGACACCTCGCCGGAGTCCTTCTCGCGCAGGGCCATGACGTGCGCTCCGTGGACCGCAAGGACCGAGCCGACTGGCACCAGGTCCATCCGGAGGCCGAGAACGTCGTCGCCGACCTGAACGCCCCCGATGCCGCGGCCGGCGCCGTGTCCGGATGTGACCGGGTCTTCAACATGGCCTGCGACATGGGGGGCATGGGATTCATCGAGAGCCACAAGGCCCGCTGCATGCTCTCGGTTCTCACCAACACGCACCTGATCGCGGCAGCCGTGGATGCCGGTGTGGACCGCTACTTCTTCGCCTCGACTGCGTGCGTGTACCCCCAGCGCCTCCAGGACAGCACCGAGGTGGTCGCTCTGCGCGAGGACGACGCCTACCCGGCCGACCCCGAGGACGGCTACGGCTGGGAGAAGCTGTTCAGCGAACGGATGTGCCGACACATGGCCGAGGACTTCGGCATCGATGTCCGCGTCGCCCGCTTCCACAACGTCTACGGACCACGCGGGACCTGGGACGGAGGCCGGGAGAAGGCGCCCGCTGCGATCTGTCGCAAGGTCGCCGTGGCGAAGGCCACCGGCAACCACGAGATCGAGATCTGGGGCGACGGGGAGCAACGTCGCAGCTTCCTCTACATCGACGACGCGATCGAAGGCGTGCTGACGCTGATGGAATCCGATGTGTCGGATCCGGTCAACATCGGCTCTGAGGAGATGGTGTCGATCAACGAGCTCGTCGACGCGGTCAGCGATATCGCCGGTGTCACCCTGCGACGATCCCATGACCTGTCGGCCCCCCAGGGCGTGCGGGGACGTTCGAGTGACAACACGATGGTGCGCGCCCGCCTCGGGTGGGAGCCGACGATCTCACTTCGCGACGGTCTCGCCCCGACCTACGAGTGGATCGCCGCACACGTCACGAAGTGAGGTGTCGGGCGAAGAACCCGGCCGTCCGCTCATCTGCCACCGCGGCCGACGGAGCGTGGAACGACCCGCAGGCATCACAGGCGAAACCGTGTCCGGCTCCCTCGTAGGCGTGGACGGCCACCTCGGGGTGGGCGACGGTCACCTCGGCGACCCCGCTGAGGGGGATGGCGGCGTCCTGTGATCCGAAGTGCAACATCACCGGCACGGTGGGCGTGTGGTCCACCCACGCCGGGATCTCCGCGCCGTAGTAGCCGACCGCAGCGGCCACGGGCAGCGACGAGGCCGCCAGCCACGCCACGGACCCGCCCATGCAGAAACCGATGATCCCCACCGGGCCCGACTCGGCGACCCGACGCACCGCAGCTGCGACATCGGCGATGACGTCGTCCCAAGCGAGCTCGGACTTGAGTTGCCTACCGCGGGCGATGCCGTCGGGGTCGTAGCCGAGCTCGATCCCGGGCTCGATGCGGTCGAAGACAGCCGGAGCGATCGTGTGGTAGCCGCGGTCCGCCCACACGTCGACGACGGAGCGGATGTGGGCGTTCACCCCGAAGATCTCCTGAATGACGACGATCCCCGCAAGGGCGTCGGCCGGATGGTTCTCGTACGCGCCGAGGACGTGACCGTCGGCGGCCGTCAGTTCCGTCATGTGCGGCTTTCCTCGATGTGGGGTGATGGGTCGGACTCGTGCCGCGACCCTACGACTACGGCGGCCCGAGGGGGATCTCAATGGACCGCGGCGCTCCCGTGAACACGTCGAGCCCCACGACACGCCCCGGACCGGCTGCGACGACGACGAGGTCACCAACCACCCCGTCGAGAAAGGCCGCGCTTCCCACCGTCGATGCCCACAGGAGCCGGCCGGTCCACCGGTCGATGGCCACCACGGTTCCGCTGTCGGCTCCGCCGGCGACGAACGTGGTCTGGTCGGTCCGTAGCGGCGTCGTCCGCCCCACGGAGAAGGACGACGGGGGGCCGGCAGCGGGACCATCGTCGACCCTCGCGACGAGAGGCGCGTCCACGACAAGCCGCACGGAACCGGTCTGGTCCACGGCGACGGCCACGTGATCACGCAGCGTCGCGAGCTCGGCGGGGGTGAACGGCCGACTCGCTTCGGCCGCCACCACGACTCTTGCGCCCCCTGAACCGAGCGCGACGAGTTGGGACCCACCTGGCCCCGCGAACACCGCGGCTCCCGGGATCCCGGCTACATCCGCTGCGACAGCTCGCGCGTGCCCTCCCAACGGGTCCGACCCCCTGACGACCACAGCGGGGCGGTCACAACACGTCTCGCCCACCACGCCGACGGTGTGGCGTGCGGCGCCGTCGAAGACGGCGTCAGCAGCGAACGGATCAGGCGGCTCAGCTCCCCGGACGCCGGCCTGCGCATCGTCGACGGGATCGGCGTCGCGGCCCTCCCCGGTCGTCATCGAGCCGACCACGACGACCGAGACACCGATGGCCAGCGTCGCGATGACGATGCACCCACGAGTCCCCAGGCGCCGCCTCGGCGGGTCGTGGACGATCGACCCCTTCGACGCGGGGGGCGCGTGGCGGGCGTCGCGGGCGAAGACCTCCACCACCGGCAGGTCACCGCCGTCAGTGTCGCCGCGTCCCAATGTCGGGCTCCTCGCCGTCTGGTGCCATGACCGTAACCGCGTCCGGCTGCTCCCGGTGCGGGCGGCCCGCCGGACCCGCTCAGTGGCTCGGCACGTCCCAGAACCGCCACTCCAGAACGAAGGCCTCCCGCACGAGTCGCTCCACCTCACGAGGTGACGGCGTCGCCGCGTCGAGCAGGATGAGGAGTCGCCCCACCCGCTCGCGCAGCGGGTCACCACCGTACGTCTTCAACCACGGCGCATAGGGGTGGTCGTCGCTGAGATCGTCGACACCGAGCAACAGGCCCAGACGCGTGTACCCCCACAGGCAGGGCAGCGCGGCCGCCAGACCGAGGCCGAAGTCCGCCATGTTCGAGGACAGGAACTCCATGTACTCAGCCGTGACAGCGGCGGGCTCCGCTCCGTCGATGACGAAGCCCATCCCATCGGAGAGGTCCCGCAGCAGGCCCAGCTCGATCGCGGCGAGGTTGTGCGCCATCCCGACGATCTCGGGCACGAGCGGTCCGGGGGCCACGGCAGCGAGCGACGCGTAGACCCGCACGTAGTGGTGCAGATAGATCCAGTCCTGACGGGCCCAGGCGACGAAGTCGTCACGCGGCAGTTCACCGGAGGCGAGCCCGGTCACCGTGGGATGGTCGAGCCAGCGCACGATCTCGGGCTCGCCGATCGACCGGAGCAGGTCCGAGGCCGTCACGTCGAAGACGCGGGCCCCGGCGCGGACCGGGTGTTGAAGATGGAGGCGGGCCGGGTGATGGGCCGGCTGTACCAGTCCTCGCACATCTCGACGACCTGGGGCTTGAACATGGCAGCGAGCTCGCTGCGGCGGACAGCCTCCGACGTCGGCCGGTAGAGCCGATCCTCGATGTCGGTGATCCGCTCCACGAGTTGGTCCTCGTCGATGGTGAGGACACGACCGTCGGCGACGACGACCTTCCCGGCGACCATGACACGGCTGATGTCGCCGGCGTCAGCACGGTCCACGAGGACATCGAGAATGCGCTCCCGCGGATAACGCGTCCGCGGGAACATGATGCGGCTCGTGTCGACGCACACCAGGTCCGCCAGGCAGCCGGGCTCGAGCGTCCCCAGCTTCGAACCGAATCCGCTCACGGCCGCGCCGGCGGCCGTCGCCGAACCGAGAACGATCTCGGAATCGATGCGGTGCTCGTCGAACCGGTCGGGTTGACGCTGCAGAATCGTCGCCACCCGGATCTCGGAGAGGAAGTCCTCGCGGTCGCCGACGGACACCCCGTCGGTGCCGAAGGCCACCCGGCCCCCGGCCTCGAGGATGTCGCGCACCCGACACAGACCGACCGAGGTCCGCATGTTGGATCCGATGCAGTTCACGGCTGTCACCCCGTGGTCCGCAGCGATGGCGATGTCCTCGTCCGTGGCCCATACGAAGTGACTGAACGAGACGTCGGGACCGAGCACGCCGAGGTCGGCGAGTCGGCGCACGCCGGGCTTTCCGTAGACGTCGAGGTTCCACATCAGCTCGGCGCGGGTCTCGAGGACGTGGGAGGTGAGTGGCACGTCGTAGTCGTCCGCGAGACGCCGGGCCCTGACATAGAGCTCGTCAGAACAGGCGGGAGTCCAGTCGGGCGCCAGAATGACGCGGAAGCGACCGTCACGTCCGTCCCAGCGGTCGTGGAGCTCGTGGAAGATCGCGACCATCTCGTCGATCGGCCAGGCATAGCCCAGCGGCGACGCCCGGACCTCCGCCGCGATCTCCGGTGGGAGCGCAGCGAGCATCTCGTCGTCGCTGCGGTGCCCGTAGCGGTTCTGATCCCGCAGCGACAGAGCGAGCGCCGTACGCATCCCGACCCGGTCGTACGCGGTCATCACGGCCTCGGCTCCGAGCAACGGCACCGAGGGCCGGCCGTAGAACGCGTCGATGGTCGTCGTCTGGCCGCCCTTGAGGGCCTGCACCAGGCCGTAGGTCGCCAGGAGCTCGATCACCTCGAGGTCGGTCTCGATCATGCTGGAACCGACGTAGAGGTTGCCGAGCTCGAAGATCTCGTCGATGAGCCCGGGTGCCGTCCAGCACTCCGTGTGGTAGTGGGCGTTCACGAAGCCGGGAAGAACAGCGACGTCGGGCCCCCCGATGACCTCGTCGAACGGGCCGTGTGTCTCGAGAACGGCCCTCGGACCCACCTCCTCGACGGTGTCATCCATGATCACGAGAGCGCCGTCGTCGAGGACGCCCGTCGCCCCGCCGACGAAGACCGGGTCGCCGATCACCAGGGTCCTCCGTGTCATCGCTTCCTCCTCACCCCGGCGGGGTCTCCGTCCGTCGTTCTGGCCGGGTCGGGCGAACCGGTATCTTCGACCCCGAGCATCGGGAGGATTCCATGAAGGTTCGACGTATTCATCACGTGGCGCTGGCCCATGACGGCGACTCTCCGCTTCTTGGAATACTCGAGGGGGCATGCGACCTCGCGGTCGACCACGTCGAGGACGGCCCGGGGTTCACCGAGCGCATGTGGCCCGTAGGCGACTGCCACCTGCAGACCCTCGAGGCAACCGGCGAGGGCGTGGTCGCCCGGTCGATCGAATCGCGGGGGCCGGGTCTGCACCACATCGCCCTCGAGGTCGACGACGTCGCAGCCGCCCTCGCCGATCTCAAGAACCGGGGCCTACGCGTGATCGACGACGAGCCCCGCCGCGGCGGGGGCGACACGTTGATCGCCTTCGTCCACCCGTCGGCCTTCGACGGCGTGATGGTCGAACTGGTCCAGGAGATGGCGCCTTCGGACGCCACGGAGACCGGGCGCACCTAGCCCTCGAGGCCGAGGACTCGGGCGAGGTTGTCGCCCATGATCCCGTGCAGCTTCTCCTCGGGTATGGGGTCGAGCCCCAACGGTGCGGCCTCCTCGTTCACCGTCATCAGCTTCTCGCGCAACGCGATCGGGTCGTAGAGGAAGCCCGGATAGTCCGTACCGAAGAACAGCTTCTCCAGCGGTACGAAGAACGGCTCGGCCCGGTGGAGGAACTCGAAGAGCTCACGCCGGGTGATCGTCGCGATGTGGTAGCTCAGGTCGGTGTAGAAGTTCGGGTGCTTGGTCAGCATGAACATCGCCTCGTCGATCCACGGGATCCCGCAATGGGCGAGGATGACGACGAGATCCCGGAACTCGCGGCCGATGTCGTCGAGCATCGCCGGTCGGGCGTAGGACATCTTCGCGTCGATCCGGGTGGATCCGGCCTGGTGGACCATCACCGGGATGCCGAGTTCGGCTGCCTTGGCGAACACGGGGAACGCAACCTCGCGGTCCTCGGGTGACCAGTGCTGGTACATCGGGTAGAGCTTCACGCCCGACAGACCCAGGTCGACGACAGCTCGTTCCAGCTCGGCGACCGCGTGCGCAACGCCCTTGTACATCGGATTGACGGACGCGAAGCCGATCAGATGATCGGGGTCCATCGCCACGCATGCAGCGATGTAGTCGTTGCACCTGTCGGGGTGGGGCGGGCCCTCCACACCGGTGATACCGGTCGTGTCGACTGTCCCGATCAGCTGTCCGTCCAGGTACTGGGGCGACACCCCGAGGATGACGATCTTGTCGAATCCCGGGTGCGCAGCGACCGTCTCGGAGGGTCCGATGGTGAGGAACGCCTTGTCGAACAACCCCGACTCGTCCCATTCCTCGTCGGTCGGCTGACGATGCGTCGGAAGCTTCCCCATGCTGCGACAGATGCACAACGAACCCTCCCGACCGTAGGCCGCGGTGAACTCGGGATCCGCGGACAGGCTCAGGATGTGGGTGTGGGCATCGATGACGAGTGCCATGTCAGACCCCGGTCTCCGGGTCCACCTTCGGGTTGTAGAGATACGCGGGCTGCACCGGCGTGTCGTACCACCGCTGGTAGAAATCGACGATGTACGGGTCGACACGGGCGGAGATTCCGGTGGTCTGCGTACTCGCACCCAGGGGGTACAGGCGCGTGGTGGCGTCGACGACCTTCTCGCGCAGCGCATCTTCATCGACCACCGTCACGGTGCCGTCCTCGATCACCAGCCGCCCGTTGATCATCACGGCGTCGATGTCGGCGGACTCCGTGCGGTCGATGATGACATCGAGCGGCGGCGTCATGGCGAAACGACCCGGCGGGAAGAAGACCCGGTCCTTCTTCACCACGAGCAGGTCGGCGAGCATCCCCTCGGAGAGCTCACCGAGACGACCTCCCCATCCCGTCGCCGCGGCGCCACTGTGCGAGGCGGTGCGGAGCAACTTCTCGGAGTCGAGGCGACCGACCTCGAAACGGTGGGGCGTGCGCTGGAGGTAGGCGGCGAGGCGGAGCTCCTGGAAGAAGTCGTCACGGTCCGAGAACGAGATCCCGTCGGTGCCGATCCCGACGTTGCCACCGGCGTCGAGCAGGTCCCTCGTGCGGCAGATCCCCGTGGAGAGACGCAGGTTCGAGCCGGGGTTGTTCGATGCGACCGCTCCCGAGTCCGCGAACAGAGCGACGTCGTCGTCGGTGACCCACACGAAGTGGGCGAGGCTCGTGCGGGGGCCGAGAACCCCGAGGCCGTCGAGCCGCTTCAGCGCTGACATGCCGTAGCGCTCGAGGTTGAACATCATCTCGGCCCGTGTCTCGAGGGCGTGGGTGGTCAGGCAGGTGTCGTACTCCTCGGCGAGTGCGACGCAGCGCCGGTAGAGATCGTCGGAGCAGGAAGGCGTCCAGTCCGGGGCAAGGACCATGTGGATGAGGTCGTCGCGCTCGTGCCAGGTCTCGGCGAGCGACTCGAAGGATCCGAGGACCTCGTCGACAGGCCATGCGTACCCCATGGTCGATGCGCGCACCTCGGCTGCGAGATCGGCGGGGAGTCGTGCCAGGAACTGGTCGTCGGGCTCGTGTGCGTAGATGTTCTCGTCACGGCTCACGAGCCCGAACGCGACGCGGAACCCCGCGTCGCGGTAGGCCTCGAGCGCGGCAGGCGCGGAGAAGTGCTCCATGCCGGGTCGACCGTAGAAGAAGTCGATCGCGGCGGTCTGGCCGCCCTTCATCGCCTGGACCAGGCCCCACAAGACGACGGTGTGGACGTCGGCGGGATCGGCGCCCTGCTCGGGGTGGACGAGCATGACGTTCGCCCGCTCGAAGATGAATTCGAACAGGCCAGGGCCTACCGCCAGCTCCGAGTGGTAGTGGCAGTTGATGAAGCCGGGCATCACGAAGTGTTCCGGGGAGCCGACGACCTGGTCGAACGGTCCGCGGGCGCTGAGCGCCTCACGCGACCCGACGGCGACAATCTGGCGGCCTTCGACGATGAGAGCACCGTCGACGATGAGGCCGGCGTCGGACAGGGTGACGACGGGGTCGCCGACGACGAGCGTGCGTGTCATGGGTTCTCCGGGGGAGCGGTCGGGTGTCTGCGTGCGGGCGAGGGGTGCTTCCGACTCAGAGGTCGGCGTACTCGGGCGGTACGACCATCCGGCCGACGACCGCCTGGAAGTGCTCGTTGGCCCGGGCGAGCACCTCCTGCTCGTCGATCGTCGTGAACTCACGGCCCTCCATGAGGACCTGACCGTTGACGATCGTCGTGTCGACCGACGATCCGTCGGCCGAGAAGACGAGATGGGAGTAGAGATGCGCCTTGCTCTCGGGCATCAGCGGCGTGAAGAACTGGGACTTCAGGTCGACGAGGATGACGTCGGCGAGCGTGCCGACACTCAGCTGACCGGTCTCGTGTCCGAGCGCCGCCGAACCGTTGCGCGTGGCCATCCGCAATATGTCCGGCGCCTGTCCCAGCGACGCGTCGACCCGTGTCGCACGGTGGACGAGCGAGGCCCACTTCATCACCTGGAACATGTCGCGGCTGTTGTTGCACTCGGCGGCGTCGTGACCGAGGCCCACGTTGAGACCCGCGGCGAGCATCTCGGGCAGGCGGGCGACCCCGTTGCCGAGCTTCGCGTTGGAGGTCGGGTTGTGAGAGATCTGGGTGCCGGTCTCGCGCATCAGCGCGATCTCGGCGTCGGTGAGCCAGACGCAGTGCGCGGCGATGCAGTCCGGACCGAGAATCCCGCAGTCGTAGGCGAACTCGGTCGGGCGACGACCGAAGGTCTTCTTGGAGATCTCGACCTCGCTGAGCGACTCGTTGAGGTGGATGTGGATGCCCGTGCCGAGTTGGTCGGCGAGTGCCCGGGCGTCGCGCAACAGACCACCTGACGCGAGTGGGAGCCACTCGATACCGATGAGCACCTCGATCCGTCCGTCCGCCGAGCCGTGCAGTTCCCTGTACGCGGATTCGTTGTCGGCGAGCGTGTCCAGATCGTGTTCGTCGTCGGCGACGTCGTTGCAGAGGACGGCGCGGATGCCGATCTCCTCGGCCGCACGGCCGATCGCCGGCAGCTGCCTGTACATGTCGTTGATGGTCGTCGTGCCGGTCCGCAGTGACTCGCTGTAACTGGCCATCGCGGCCCAGTAGGCGGCCTCGGGGTCGAGCGCCCGGATCATGGGGTACCAGCAGGACTGGAGGTACTCCCACAGCGGGAGGTGGTCGGACCAGCCCTTGCCCAGCGCGGTGTGGTAGTGGAGGTCGACGAGGCCCGGCAGGGCGGCCTTGCCGGATGCGTCGATGACCTTGGCCCCGGTTCGCTCGTATGGCGCTGCGGCGTCGCGGCCGACGGCGACGATGCGGTCCCCCTCGATGACCACGGACCCGTCGAAGTGGACGTCGTCGCCGTCGTTCATGGTCACGACGATGGCGTTCTCGATGATGATCCGGTCTGTCATCGCTCTCCTCCGGTTGGATGGATGTGTGGGTCAGTTGTTGGTCTTGTGGGCGCGTGATGCCGCGTACCAGGGGATGGTGAGGCGCTGGATCACCGAGACCAGCATGAACAGCGACACGCTCACGAGCGCTGTCACGCACACGGCTGCGAGCACGAGGTCGGTCCGGAACGAGTTCTTCTGCAACAGCATGAAGATGCCGAGGCCCTTCTTCGCGCCGACGTATTCAGCGAAGACGGCTCCCACCACCGCATAGGTGATCGAGATCCTGAGCCCGGAGAAGAACGACGGGAGCGCGCTCGGGAGCCGGACGTAGCGGAACACCTCCCAGCGGCTGGCACCCATCGACCCGAGCAGGTCCATGGCCTCGGCCTCAGCGGAGCGGAAGCCGTCGCTGAGCGCCACCGTGATGGGGAAGAAAGTCACCAGGATGACCACGATGATCTTCGGCAGCAGCCCGAAGCCGAACCAGATGATCATCAGCGGCGCGATCGCGATGATGGGCAGCGTCTGGGACGCGACGAGCACCGGGTACACGGCGCGGCGGATGATCTTCGAGAAGTCGATCGCGATGGCGAACAGGGACCCGATGGCGACCGACAGGCTGAAGCCGATGAAGGTCTCCTGGAGCGTCGGCTTCGTGTTCTCCCAGAGCTGGTCACGGAAACGCCAGCCCTGCTGCACCACCCGACCCGGCGAGGGCAGCGTCGACGGCCGGACGTCGTTGGTGACGACGTACCACTGCCAGAACCCGATGAGTGCCGCCACGAGGAGTAGCGGCGGAGTCAACAGCTTCACACCCCGCCACACCGCACTCCCGAGCCGCGCTGGGAGACTACGGCCGGCATGCGGTACGACCTCATGCGCTCCCGGCCCCGCGACGGCCGGCTCGGCTCCGGCATCCGCTCTGGTAACAGTCACGTTCCCTCCTCGGCGATGACGTGGCTCCCATGGTGACCCACCTGGACGTGTCGACGTGCGCCGACAGGTCCAGGTGGGCCCGCCGGGACCGGACAGGGCCCGATCCCGGCGATTGCTCAGCAGCCCAGGTAGGTCATGTCGAAGAACTCGGACCAGTCCGGCTCTTCGGTGAGGGCGTCGCCGCCCTCGTCGACGACGATGTTCGCGCCGTAGAGGAAGCCCGAGTAGGCGGCGAACTTGTCGAGTTCGATGCAACCCCAGGTCCCGTCGTCGGCCAGGAAGAACTCGTTGGCCATGAGCTCCTGGCTCTGGAAGACGAGTTCCTCCTCGTTGAAGACGCCGGGGTTGGCGTCGATGAGCATCTGGCCCGCCTCGGTCGGGTTCTCGGCGCCGAACTCGAAGCCCATCCGCGTTGCCTCGAGGAAACGTGACGCGAGGTCGGCGTTGTCGGCCAGGAAGTCCTCACCGGCCACGATGATGACCGAGTAGTGGTCCGGCACGCCGTAGTCGGCGTACTCGAAGTACTTGAGCGGCTGGCCGGTGATCTCGGCCTCGACGCCCTCCCACGTCTTGAATGGGATGACGAAATCAGCTGAGCCGTTGTAGACGGCCTCGTAGGCGGCGGTGTCGAGAACGACGCTGTCGAATTCGCCCTCGCCGCCGGCGGCCTGGATGACAGCCGTCATGACGGGCACCTCGAAGGGGCCTCCGAAGCCAGCGTAGAGAAGCCCGTCGAGATCGGCGGGCGAATTGAGGTCGTCGCGGTCACCGCGGACGGCAATCGCCTCTGCGGTGTGCTGGATCACAGCCGCAACGGCCTTGATGGGAACGCCGACCGGACGGGCGAGCGTGATGCTGTTCTGGAACGAGATGGCGAAGTCCGCCTGGCCCTCGGCGACGATCGTGTCACCGTTGCCGCCGGAATACGGCAGTACCTCCAACTCGATGCCGGCGTCGGCGTAGTAGCCCAGCTCGTCGGCGACGAAGAAGCCGGTGTGGTTCGTGTTGGGAACCCAGTCGAGCTGGAGCGTGACGGTCTCCATCTCCATCGGCTCGTCGCCGTCGTCAGCGGCACCGTCGTCGGACGCGGCACCGTCGTCGGATGCCGCGCCATCATCGGATGCCGCGCCGTCGTCACCTCCGGCACTCGTGTCGTCGTCGTCACCACATGCTGCGGCGATCAGGCCGAACACGAGTAGCAACGCAACCAGAAGTCTGAACCTTCGACTACGGACCATGGACTCTCTCCCTCTTCGCGTATGCGATCTCTGACCGACGCGTGGCCGGCGTCAACATCTTGGGCACCCGTCCGCCCGGTATCGGTCGGCGCTGTCCCGGGTCGGGCTGTCGGCCCCGGGCGAGCACTGGTGCCGAAGGTAGCGAGCGTGTTCACCCGGCGGATCACAGGGTTGTTCCATCTGCGGGAACGGAGCCTGTGGCGAATCTGACGACTCTCTGACAACGAGGACGCGTGGGTATTCCGGTCCCGGTCGACCGGCTTCATCGTCATGGCGCCTGCTCTTTGCACGACACCTCCCCCGGGTGGCCGAGCTGGGTAAGATCTTAGA
Organism: Acidimicrobiales bacterium; assembly: GCA_040219085.1. NCBI lineage: Bacteria > Bacillati > Actinomycetota > Acidimicrobiia > Acidimicrobiales > Acidimicrobiales bacterium. Next base: position 53,912 of record JAVJTC010000031.1, on the reverse strand, counting down.
CATGAGATCTGGAACGAGCAAGGCGCCCGGCCTTCATGCGTTGCTGACCGAACGGGCCCGACCGTGGGTACATGCCAGAGCCGACTCGCCGGCGTTCCGGGGGATACTCACCGGGACGCTCGACCCGGCCGTGATGCGCCGCTGGATCGAACAGGATCATCTCTATCTCCACACGTACTCGCGGGTTCTCGCCCGGCTCGCCTCGTTGGCCCCGGACCGTCACCTCGCGACGTTGATCGACGGTGCGCACTACACGATCCACACCGAGGTCCGACAGATCCGGGAGCTGGCGGAGATCTTCGGCGCAGACCTCGGGACCGCGGAGATGGGCGAGGCCTGTCGCGGCTACACGGCCCACCTGGTCGACAACAGCGACACCCTCGAGACGGGGGTGGTCGCGGTCCTCCCCTGCATGGTGGGGTTCAGCGCCATAGGGCTCACCCTCGATCCGCCCACCGAGCCCCGCTACCGCCGCTGGATCGAGATGTACGCCTCCGGCGACTTCCAGGAGTACACCGCGCGTTTCGCCCGCATCGTCGACGACCTCGACATCGACGAGGCCGCTGCCATCGAGATCTTCGAGACGGGAATGGCCTTCGAGATGGCACTCTGGGACGACGCCGCGACCGCAACGGCGACCTCGCGCTGACTCGTGCGCTTGCGACCAGTTCACTCGCGGAACTTCGCCGTGAGGCCGTCCATCGAGATCGGTTCGCGTCCGAGGTAGATCCGGATCTGGGAGATCACCGAAGTCGCTCCCCGCTCGACGACGATCTCGTTCATCCGCCGGGCCAGCTCGACGAGCGTGTCGAGATCACCCTCCACCGTCGTGCCGAGCGCGCCCACCTCATAGGGCAGTCCCGACCCTTCGACCAGGGCGATGGCCGCCTCGACTGCGGGATAGAGATCCTCGAGGTCCTCGACCTTGGGAATGATCTGGATGTTCATCAATGCGTTGGTCACCGGTCCGCTCCTGTCGTCGTGGTTTCCGTGTCCCGGCTGGTCGGTCAGCGCAGCGCCCGCCAGCACTCGTCGAACGCCTCGACGGTCGCGAACCTGTCCTCGCCGAGCGGGAACACGTTGATCGAGTCGACCCCGGTCTCTGCCAGCGCCTGTAGCTGACCGGTCACGAGCTCCCGCCCTCCGGCGAGCGCCATCTTCTGGACGAACTCGACCGGCAACAGAGCGGCTGCCTCGGCCGCCTCCTGGAACTCCCCACCCGTGTAGCGCTCACGCACGGCCTGAACGATCCGGGGGTCGAGGCCCACCAGCTCGCAGTAGTGCGGTGACGTCTGGGGAAACCATGCGGCGATCGAACGGGCGCCCTCGACGGCGGCTGCCTCGTCCTCGTCGATCACCCCGTAGGCGAAGATCGCCACCTGGGGACGCGGCCGACCGGCTGTCCGTGCGCCAGCATCGATCTGCGTGAGCGCCCACCTCACCACGGAGGGGTCGAGGCCACACAGCAGGATCACCCCGTCGGCCACCCGCCCGGCCAGTTCGAGGGTCTTCGGTCCACTGGCCGAAACGAAGATCGGAACGTCGGGGCGGGTCGGAAACCGTAGGTGCGCGTCGACGAGATCGAAGCCGGGCGCTGAGACGTCGACGTCTTCGCCCGCCATCAACGAACGGATCGCATGTATTGACGCCTCGAGGACCGCGAGGCGCGCCGGCTTCATCCCGAGGGCCACCAACGGCCGGTCACCGGCTCCGATCCCGAGAATCGCCCTGCCGCCGGAGACCTCGTCGAGCGTCGCCGCGGCGACCGCGGTCAGAGCGGGGTGGCGACTGACCGGATTCGTCACGGCCGTACCGACGACGAGCCGCTCCGTGGCCGCCGCAGCGAGGGCAAGTAGCTGGTACGGATCTCGTGCGTGCAAGGACGACTCCGTCATCCACAGGTGGTCGAACCCCTGGGACTCCATACGGCGTGCGAAGTCGACGAGATCGGGAGGCGAGTCGACCCCCTGGAGCACGACTCCTCGGGCGACGTCGGTCATGTCGTTCTCCTCAGGTAAGTGGTGATGGTCGCGGCCAGCACGCTCAGGCCGCGCCCGAGGGGCGCCGTCTCTATCCACTCGTCAGGGGTGTGTTCCCCGCCGCCGCGTGTCACGCCCAGCGCGATGGCGGGCACGCCGACCGGGTGGGCGGCGTTCGCGTCGGTGCTCGCGGCCGTCAGCTCCCCGACGATTCCTGCAGCGTCCAGAGCCTCGAGCGCGGCGAGGACGAGTGGATGAGTTGGATCGATCGCACCTGCCGGGCGGTCACCCAGCGACTCGACCTCGATGGCGAAATCACCTGCGGCCGCCGCCACCGTGGACTCGAGTGTCGCCACGAGCTCGTCGAGCGCGGCTTGGGACTCAGCTCGCAGATCGACGTCGAACCAGGCGTGATCGGCACGGGCGTTGATCGCCGTTCCGCCGCCGATCCGTCCGACGTTGACCGCCGTGCGCGCGTCGATGGGCCGTTGCGCAGAGTCGAGCGTGGCAACAACCCGTGCGACGCCGTGAACTGCACTGGGAGCCTCGGAGGCCTCCCATGCGTGGCCACCGGGGCCGCGGAGGGTCACCCTGCGACGGACGGACCCGACAGCGGTCGAACAGACACGCCCGAGCCAGTTCCCCTCCAGCGCGATCACAGCTCCGATCTCGACTGGCGGAGCGGACAGAGCATGGCGGATCCCGGTGAGGTTCCCGAGGCCCTCCTCACCGACCGTGGCCAGGACCCACACCGGTCCCCCGGGGTCTGGTGGCAACAGAGCGTCGAGTGCGCCGAGGGCGGCGACCGCGACGCTGTCGTCGCCGACCGAGGGACCGAAGAGGTGGCCGTCGCGTTCCACGACACTGTGGTCGAAATCGGCAGAGAACACCGTGTCGAGATGGGCTGCGACGACGACTGCCGGTCCGTCGCCCGGCCGGACCCGCGCCCAGACGTTGCCGACGGCGTCGACATCGACCTCGGCGGCCCACTCGGCCCACCACCCCGACACCAGCGCTGCGCGGTCCCCCTCATGGAAGGACGGTGCGGGAGTCTGCGCCAGCACGCGCGTACGGTCGAGGACCTCGGCGACGAGTGTGTCGGGGGCGCTCACCGGAGCCCGCCCGCCGCGCAGATCCGGTCGACGACAGCCGTGTCGACCCCGGCGTCGGTGAGCACCGCACGGGTGTCCGCCCCGAGCGCAGGTGCCGGGCCGAGGTGCGGCCTGTTCCCACCCAGCCGGAACGGGACCTCCACGTGGGGACCCTGCGCTGATCCGTCCGGCGCCCTGAGTTGCCCCAGGGCGGCGACCTGTTCGGATGCCAGCAGGTCGGGAAGCGATCGAACCGTTCCCGCTGGAACGCCGGCCGCGTCGAGCTGAACGAGCCAGTCGGCGACGTCACGGCGGGCGAGCACAGCCTCGATCTCGGCGGTGAGCTCGTCGCGGTGGGCGACGCGGGTCGCGTTGTCGACGAAGCGCGGGTCGTCGACGAGGTCCGCGCGTTCGAGCACCTCACAGAGCAGCGGCCAGAGCCGGTCGCTACCGGCACCGGCGAGGACGAGGTACCCGTCACCTGCGGCGAAGGCCCCGTAGGGAGCGAACGTCGGCGAGTGCGTGCCGAGCAGCGGGGGCGCGACCCCGGTTGCAACCACGTCGGGGGTCAGCGTGGTCAGACCTGCGAGGGCGAACTCGAGAAGCGACGAGGAGACCTCACCACCGATGCCGGTCGACGCCCGCTGCGAGTGAGCGGCGAGGATCGCGATCACGACCGCGAGACCGGCGCCGACGTCGAGGACCGGCGCTCCGACCTTCACGGGTCCGGACTCGGGGCTGCCTGTCACGGCCATGAGTCCGCTCGCAGCCTGCACGATCAGGTCGAAACCTCCCCGGGTGGCATCGGGGCCGACATCGCCGAACGCCGAGATCGCGGCGTAGACGAGGTGCGGGTGACGTTCGTGGACGGCTGCGAAGTCGAGGCCGTGTCGGGCGAGGCTCCCGGGTCGCGCGTTGTGGACCAGGAAGTCACCGCCGGCCAGGAGTGCCTCGAGCGCCTGGGACCCGTCCGGTTCGCGGAAGTCGAGGACCACGCTGCGCTTCGCACGGTTCAGCGATTCGAACAGGGTCGAACCGGTCTCGGTCTTGACCGCGCCCTGGCCGCGATAGGAGTCGCCACCGGGTGGAACCTCGATCTTGAGGACCTCAGCGCCGAGAGCCGCCAGGAGCATCGTCGCGTACGAACCCGCCACGAAGCGCGTCAGGTCCACCACCTTCGTTCCGGCCAGCGGCGTCGCCATCGTGTCGCTCACCACGGCGGCGGCTCGTCATAGGTACCGAACACATCGCACAGGACATCGGACAGCTCGCCGAGGGTCGCTCCGATCCGGGCGGCATCCACGAGTGACGGCATCACGTTGTCGTCACCGGACGCAGCCGCGCGCACCGTGGCAAGGGCTGCTCCCACCGCCTCGTCGTCGCGGCTGTCGAGGTGCGTACGCAGGCGCGCGATCTGGCGCTCGTAGCCGGATTCATCGAGTTCGAACAGGGTCAGCTCGGGGGGTTCGGTGTCGTCCGTGTAGCTGTTCACCCCGACCTTCACACTCGTGCCATCGGAGATGGCCCGCTCGGTGCGGTACGCACTCTCGGCAATCCACCGCTGGGGTGCACCGGCCTCGATCGCGCTGACCGCTCCGCCGAGGTCGTCGATCGTCTCGATGAGGCGCGTCGCCCGTTCCTCGATCTCGTCGGTCAGGGCCTCGACGTGGAAGGACCCGGCGAGCGGGTCCACGGTCCGGGCGACGCCGGACTCGTGGGCGACGATCTGTTGGGTACGCAGGGCGAGGGTCACCGCCTCGTCGCTCGGGATGGCCAGCGCCTCGTCGTACCCCATGACGTGGATGCTCTGAGCGCCCCCGAGGACGGCGCCCAGGCACTGGATGGTCGCGCGCACCACGTTGTTCATGGGTTGTTGAGCGGTGAGCGTCGCTCCCGAGCATCCGGAGAAGAACCGGAGCCGCATCGACTCGGACAGCGTCGCGCCGAAGCGGTCCTTGGCGATGCCGGCCCAGAGGCGACGGGCTGCCCTGAGCTTGGCGACCTCCTCGAAGAGGTCCAGCGTCGTCGAGAAATGGAACGACAGCCGGGGGGCGAAGTCGTCGAAGTCGAGACCCCGCTCACACAGCGCCGAGGCGTAGGCGATCGCGTCCGACATCGTGAAGGCCAGTTCCTGGATGGCGTCGCAGCCCGCCTCGCGTGCGTGGTAACCGGTGATGGAGATCGGGTTGAAACGCGGGAGCTCGGCCGTGCAGTACTCGACGACGTCGGCCACGAGGCGGATCGACGGCTGAGGCGGATAGATGAACGTCTTGCGGGCCAGGAACTCCTTGAGGATGTCGTTCTGGAGCGTTCCGGCGAGGTCCCTTCGCGCGACCCCCTGGCGCTCGGCTGCGACGAGGTAGAAGGCCAAGATGATCGGGGCGGTGGCGTTGATCGTGAAGTTGACCGACAGCTCGTCGAGCGGGAGCCCGTCGAACACCGCCGCCATGTCACCGGCGGAGTCGATGGCCACGCCCACCCTGCCCACCTCGGGCGCTGCGATCGGATCGGTCGAGTCGTAGCCGAGCTGCGTCGGAAGGTCGAACGCTACCGACAGGGCGGTCTGGCCCTGTGCGAGCAGGTAGCGATAGCGCTCATTCGTGTCCTCGGCGGATCCGTAGCCGGCGTACTGGCGCATCGTCCAGAGCCGCTCCCGGTACATCGCCTCGTAGGGACCGCGGGTGAACGGTGGCTCTCCGGGCCGTCCGAGGCGCGCCACGAACGCGTCCGGGTCACCGAGGTCCCCGGGGCCGTACAGGGCGCGCACCTCGATCCCGGAGTCGGTGGTGACCGCGTCACGCGGGCGAGGGTCAGTCGTCATCGCCATCTCCGTCGTGGGCGTCGCGAGCCAGCGAGATGACGGCCTCGACGACATCGTCGATGTCGGATCCGGCGGGGAAGACGGCCGTCACCCCCATCTCGCGCAGTTTGCGGGCGTCGCGGGGTGGCACGGTGCCACCGATGACGATCGGCACGTCGTCGAGGCCCTCGCGACTGCGCGCCTCGAGCAGCTGCGCTGCCAGGGTGATGTGGGCACCGGAGAGCACCGACACTCCGATCACGTCGACGTCCTCTTGGAGCGTCGCCTCCATGATGCGCTCCGCAGAGCACCGCAGTCCCAGGTAGACGACCTCGCAACCGGCCTCCCGCAACGCGAGGGCGACGACCTTCGCGCCGCGATCGTGTCCGTCGAGACCGGGCTTCGCGACGAGCACGCGAGGCGGCCGGTCAGCGCTCACGTCGCTGCGCTGAGTGCGAGTGCCGAGAAGACCGCGTAGACCCTGGTCGCCTCCGCGATGTCGTCGACCGAGAGGTTCTCGTCGGCGCAGTAGACCGGCTCACCACCGGGGCCGAAGATCACGGTCGGGATGTCCGCTCCGAACGACGCCGTATCACCCAGCCATCCGGCGGCCATCAGCTCGGGTTCGGTGCCGCGCACCTGCCGGACGGCTTCGACCATGGTCTGCACCACCGCGGACTCGGGGTCGGCGACGTAGGGGTTCTTGACGTCGACGAGCTCGACCTCGGCTCTGAATCGCTCGTCGCGCTCACGTGCCGCCTCCAGGCAGCGGTCGATCTCCGCGCGCACGGTCTCGACGCTGACACCGGGTTGGGGCCGGCAGTCGACCCGGATGACGCACTCGTCGGGGATCATCGAGGGGCCGCCGGGCGGAAGACCGCCGTACACGCGCCCGGGCGCCATCATGGTCTCGGGCCCGAACAGAGCCGCTGTCCGCTCGTCGAGCGGCGGCTCGAGGTGCGACGCGTCCAGCTCGAGGATGGCGTGCGCCGCGAGCGCGTTCGCATTGATCGCGTGGTGCTTGTGGCAGGTGTGAGCCGAACGGCCCTGTGCGGTGACGTCGAAGTAGTAGCGACCACGGTGACCGAGAAAGATCTCGTTGTCCGAGAGCTCCCCGAGCACACAGAAGTCCGCGCCATGTGACTCGAAGTAGCGGATGCTGCCCATCTGGTCGCCCATGTGGTCGCTGACCGCAGCCATGGCGAGCGTCCCGCTCACGGGCAGCCCACATGAGCGCACGGCCTCCATGGCGACGATCTTGCAGGCCAGGGCCGCCTTCATGTCCATGATTCCGTGGCCGTAGACCCGACCGTCGATCAGGTCGCCGGAGAACGGTTCCGACCTGGACCAGCCGATCGACACAGGCTTGGTGTCCATGTGACCCGTCAGCACGACACGCGGACCGGGACCGAAGTCCATCTCGCCGATGGCGTTGGGGCGATCAGGCAGAACGGGTTGGAGCTCCACCGCCTCGAAGCCCGACTCGGTCATGACGTCGGCGAGAAGCTTCGCCAGCGGTCCTTCCTCACCGAGAATGCTGGGGACCCGACAGACCTCGCGGGTGAGTTCGACGGCGCGATCGATGTCGACCGCGTTCAGGACCGATGCTGCGATCTCGGCTGGATCCACGCGTTCCCTCTCTGATGGTCGGGGTTGCTGGGTGGCCTCGCGACGCGGCGCCGACCCACCTACCGATATCTGGTATCTTAGATTTCGAGTTCCCCATGTCAAACGGAAACGGCCGAGACCCCGTCGAACGGGACCAGCCTGGGACCATGTAGACCGGGGAGAACAGCGCCGTCTCGAGCGGCATACGGATCGGACCAGCGGAGGTACCCGTGGAGACGACGACCGCAGCAGTCGTGCGTGATGCCGGAGGCGAGTTCCAGCTCGAGGAGCTCACGCTCGACGAGTTGCGACCCCACGAGATCCTTGTCAAGGTGGCCGGCGCGGGAATCTGCCACACCGACATCGTCTGTCGTGATCAGTGGTTCCCGGTTCCGCTACCCCTGGTCCTGGGCCACGAAGGCTCGGGGATCGTCGAGAAGGTCGGCTCGGACGTGACGCTGGTCGCCGAAGGCGACCACGTCGTGATGAGCATGCATTCCTGCGGCGTGTGCGAGTTCTGTCGCACCGCACCACCGGGGTACTGCGTCGGGCACTACGACCTCAATTTCGGGGGACGACGCCCGGACGGCTCGGCCACGCTGCACAACGGCGACGAGGAGATCAACGCCCACTTCTTCGCACAGTCCTCTCTCGCGACGCGGGCGATCGCCACCGAACGCAACGTCGTGAAGGTCCGCGACGACGTACCTCTCGAACTCCTCGGACCTCTCGGCTGCGGCATCCAGACCGGCGCCGGCTCGGTCATCAACTCCCTCGGCGTGGAGGTCGGCACCTCGATCGCCGTGTTCGGTACGGGCGCAGTCGGGCTCAGCGCGATCATGGCCGCCGTAGTGTCCGGCGCCACCCGGATCATCGGCGTCGACGTCCACCCCGAGCGCCTCGCCCTCGCCACCGAACTCGGCGCCACCGACGTCGTCAACGGGCGCGACACCGACGCCAGGGACGCCATCCTGGAGCTGACCGGCGGGCGTGGCGTCGACTATTCACTCGAGACCACGGCCGTTCCCGCGGTGGCCCGCCAGGCCGTCGAATGCCTCGCTCTGCTCGGCACCTGTGGGCTCGTCGGAGTCCCCCCGGCCGGCACCGAACTCCAACTCGACTTCCACAGCGTCCTGTTCGGCCGTTTCGTCCGGGGCATCATCGGCGGCGACGCCCGGGCACAGCTGTTCATCCCCAAGCTGATCGAGCTGTGGTCCCAGGGCCGTTTCCCCTTCGACCGGCTCATCCGCACCTACCCCCTGTCGGAGATCAACACCGCAGCCCACGATGCCGAGTCCGGTGCGACGGTGAAGCCCGTCATCGACATGTCCGCCTGAGACTGTTCCCCTACGGGAAGTGATGCCGAGATCTGAGATCTCACACCGTCGCTGCTAGGTTCCGGGAATGACCGAGGAGGGTCGGCCGATGAACGCTGCCACAGTCCAAGACCACACGCCGGCCTCGAAGCACGCCTTCGAACTGCGCAACGTCGCCAAGAGCTTCGCGACGAAAAAGGGCCGACTACCGGTCCTGCACTCCATCGACCTGCATGCCGGCACCGGCGAGTTCATCAGCATCATCGGACCCAGCGGCTGCGGCAAGAGCACGATGTTCAAGCTCATCGCCGGGCTCGACCTCCCCACGAGCGGCGACATCTTCGTCGACGGCAAGCAGGCGGTGGGGCACCCCGAGGACTTCGCATACATGCCCCAGAAAGACCTTCTCTTTCCTTGGCGGACGGTCCTCGACAACACGACCCTGGGGCTCGAGGTCCAGGGGATGTCCCGGCGCGAGGCGCGGGCGAAGGCCCGACCGCTCTTCGAGACTTTCGGTATCGGCGGTTTCGAGGACGCCTACCCGTGGCAACTCTCGGGCGGCATGCGCCAGCGCGCGGCGCTGCTGCGGACCGTCGTGCAGGACCGGCCGGTTCTCCTCCTCGACGAGCCGTTCGGCGCACTCGACTCGCTCACGCGCGTCGAGATGCAGGAGTGGCTGACGACGGTATGGGAGCAGTTCCGGTGGACCGTCGTGCTCATCACCCACGACATCCGTGAGGCGATCTTCCTCTCGGACAGGGTCTACGCGCTCACGGCACGGCCAGCGGCTGTGCGCACCGCCTACGAGATCGAACTCGAACGGCCGCGTCAACTCGACGTCGTGACCGACCCGCGTTTCGTCCAGTTGGAGGCGCAACTCCTCGCCGCCCTGCGCGAGGAAGCCACCCGCTCCCATCAACAGGACGACATCCGCTCGGGCTGAGCGCCCTCGACCGGAGGTGCCCTCAGCGGCCACCCATGAGACCGATGGCATCGACGGGAACCCCGTCGAGTGACAGCGTCGCATCGCGCATCACACAATCGAGGTGGGCCACCGCGGCCACGCGACCGCCGTAGGCGATCGAGTTGCCCAGGGCGATGTGTGCGGTACCGAGCGACGACTCCGTCTCCATGGCGACGTCACAGACGTGGCCCGCCGGGTTCAGCCCGAGGGAGATCTCGGCGAAGTTCACCATTCGATCATCCGAGCAGCGCTCGATCATCGCGGTGAGGCGGTCACTCTCGGGGCCGTCGACTCGGACGAGACGACCCTCGTCGAAGGTCAACACGACCGGCTCGGGCAGCGGTCCGACCCCCATGAAGAGCAGGTCGGCGTCGATCACCGCGACACCGTGGGTCGTGCCCTCCACCGGTGCGGTACCGGCCTCGATGTCGGGCGGCGCCATGTAGTCTCCCGGCAGTCGACAGATCCCATGGAGAACCCGCCCCGGTCTCCCGGTCACAGAACCGTGCAGGGATGTCCCCGCCGGAGTCGTGAGCGTGAACGACGACGCCGCGGTCCACAGCTCACCGATCTGTTCGGCGGAGGCCCGCAGTTCGTCGAAGTCGACCGCGAGGGGACCGTCCGGGCGGAAGGTGTCGAGGCGGACCCCGGGCATCGCCAGATAGCGGACGCCGACCTCGTTCGCGCGACGCCGAGCCTGGTTCGATCCGATGAAGACCGACGTCAACTCGATGACGGCGTCGCACGCCGCCATGGCCGCCGCGACCGACCGGGGGACCTCCGAGCCGGGAATCACAGCCCGTGGCATCGCGACGACCACGGGCGTGCAGCCCCGAGCGGACAGTCCCAGGGTCAGCAGATCGACGACCCGACGGTCGGTGTCGTCGTCCACGAGAAGGACGACGTGTTCACCTGACGAGACCCCGAGGCAACGACCGAGGACGTTCTCGAGCGTGGCCTCAGCCGGTGTCATCGAAACCGTCAGGAATCAGGGGAATCAGGCGGGGAGAACGTGTTGCTCCGAAGGTACAACGCGAGCACGCGCTCGATGTGAGCCTCGAGAAGGTTGGCGGCCCGTTCGCCATCTCCGTCGGCAAGCGCGTCGACGACCTCGAGATGCTCGGCCGTCGAGTCCTCCACCGTGCCGGCGTCGGAGCCGCTGATGGACCGCAGTCGGTCCAGCGGGCCGAGCAGCGCCGCGTAGCTACGCGTCAACCAGGGATTCGCCGCCAGACCGACCAGTTCGGAGTGGAAGTCCCCGATCCGACGCAGGGCGTCGGAATGATCGCCGGCCGCCTCGGCAGAGGCACCCTCGTTGGCGAGGCCGCGGAGCCGATCGAGGTCCTCGGTCGAGGCGGTCTTCGCCACCCGGCGCACCGCCGCCAGCTCGAGCACGATCCTCAACTCGAGTAGGTCCCGGGCATCCTCGCCACGAGACGCGGCGGCGAAAGTACCCTTGAACGGGATGGTCTCGACCAGGCCCTCCTGCTCGAGGCGCGTCAGTGCGTGACGGATGGGCGTCTTGGAGATCCCGAGCTGCGAGACGAGCCAGTTCTCCGAGATCGACGTACCGGGCGGCAAGGTGAGGTCGGTCAGTGCCTCACGGATCGCCTCGTAGGCCACGTCTTTGAGATGTGAGGACTGGAGTGTCCGCAGTGCCTGTCCTTCGGCCATCGCTGCTGCTCCTCCTCGTCGACGACACACCGCACGGTGACGGGTCGCGCCCCCCGGCGTGCTGCGATCTCTAATCTGAGATCTTAGACATGGCTGGGCAGCACCACAATCACCCGGCACCACCACATCACCCGGAGACGACGATGGCCGACACCCAGAACGCACCAGAGTTGACCCTACCCCCGCCAGGACACTGGATCGAAGGTATCCACGTGGACGCGGTGAGCGGTGGACGCCGCGAGCTCATCGATCCCGCCTCCGGCGAGGTGGCGGGCGTGGTCGCCGAAGGCGACGCCCGCGATGTCGACAGGGCGGTCGCGGCAGCTCGGCGGGCCCTGCCGGGTTGGGCGGCGACGACGCCTGCGGACCGGGCCCTGGCGCTTCTGCGACTCGCCGACAGGATCGAAGAACACAGCTCGGCGCTCGCGGCCGTCGAAGCAGCCAACACAGGGAAGCCCCTGGCGGCAGCAGAAGCGGAGATCCCTTTCGTCGTCGACAACCTCCGGTTCTTCGCTGGGGCCGCCCGGACGCCTTCGGCGCAGGCCGCCGGCGAGTACGCCGAGGGTTACACGTCCATGCTGCGACGCGAACCCGTCGGCGTCGTGGCGGCGATCGCACCGTGGAACTACCCCCTGATGATGGCGGCGTGGAAGATCGGGCCCGCGCTCGCCGCGGGAAACCCCGTGGTGCTCAAGCCCGCGGAGCTCACGCCTCTCACCGCGCTGATGCTCGGAGAACTCGCGAGTGATCTGTTCCCCCCCGGCGTCTTCGCCGTGGTCACCGGCGACGGCGAAGGGGTCGGCGCGGCCCTGGTCGGTCATCGCGATGTCGCGATGATCACCCTGACGGGCGAGGTCTCGACGGGACAGACCATCGCGACAGCGGCCGCCCGTCGCCTCGCCCGGACCCACCTCGAACTCGGCGGCAAGGCCCCGATGCTCGTCTTCGACGATGCCGACCCGGCGGTCGTCGCGTCGGTCGCGGCGATGTGCGGATTCGGCAACACCGGACAGGACTGCACCGCAGCATGTCGTCTCCTCGTCAGCCCCCGCATCCACGACGAGGTGGTCGATGCGGTGACCGCAGCCGCCGAGGCCGTCCGTGTCGGCGGGCCGTTCGAACCCGACGTCGACGTCGGACCACTCATCTCCTCGGAACACCGCGACCGCGTCAGCGGATTCGTCGAGCGCGCACGCGCCGCCGGGGCTCAGGTCACGACCGGTGCCACGACGACCGGGCGTGACGGCTGGTTCTTCGCACCGACGGTGTTCGTGGGCGCGGCCCAGGACGCCGAGATCGTCCAGAGCGAGGTCTTCGGGCCGGTCGTGACGATCCAACAGGTCGACGACGCGAACATGGTCGACGTCGCCCAGGACGTGCGCTACTCGCTGGCAGCGAGCGTCTGGACACGTGACGTCAGCCGCGCCATGGGACTCGCGCGGGAGCTCCATGTGGGAACGGTCTGGATCAACGACCACTTCCCGCTGGTGTCGGAGATGCCCCACGGAGGTTTCGGCATGTCCGGGCACGGCAAGGACCTCTCTACCGCCGCACTCGACGCGTACTCCGATCTCAAGCATGTCATCGTCAACCTGAACCGGTGAGTCGACGGTGCAACGGCTGGGGGACCGCGTGCACAGGCGCGGCTCTTGCCCCGCCTCGGGTACCGGGATAGCGTGTGAGATCTCAGATCTCAGTTCTGAAGGGGGACAGCCGATGAGCTACACCTACGCGCCGACCGGCACGGGACGACCCCACGCCGTGCTCGACATCCCCGACCGGCATCTCCCCCTCGACCTGGACAACGGTGTCCCGGGGATCCGTGAGCTGTACCGCAAGGCGAAGCGCACCGAGTGGAACCCCGCGACCGACGTGTCGTGGGAGCTGCTCGACCTGGATCAGTACGACGACGAGCAGCTCTTCGCCGCTCGCCAGTACTGGTCCCGTCGGGCATGGGGCGAGTACGGCGCGATCTCCGAGAGCCCCGCGCTGCTGCTGCGCTACACGAAGGAGCACCGCGAGGCCGATCTCGCGCTGTTCTGGACCATCCGCACACAAGAGGAGGTGCGCCACGCCGACGTCTGCCGCCGGATGGCCGACGCCCTCGGCGGCTACCTCCCCGAACCGGTGACCAAGGACCTCGAAGGGTCGGTCGCCACGCACGGTGTGCGCGGGATGAGCTTCGACGCGGACACACCACTCGAGGCGCTGATCGCGGCGCTGATCTGTTGCGCCGAGGTCATCGCCTTCGACGTGTTCCGGGCACTCATCAAGATCACCCCGGACCCGGTGGCGAAACAGGTCCTCCAGTTGATCTTCCGTGACGAGGTCCGCCACTGCGAGTTCGGCTGGCAGTACATGGAACACCGGGTTCCCGACATGTCCCGCGCCGAACTCGACGTCGTCCGCGACAAGGTCATCTGGATGATGGAGGAGGTCGAGCTCAAGGGGTACCACTCGAGTTGGCTCGCGCCGGACCCCGACATCTCCGAGATCACCGCCGACCGCATCGTGTACGAAGCCGGCCTCGGCGCGACGGTCGAGGAGATCGAGAAGCCGGTCCTCGTCAAGTCGGTCGCCGGCATCCGCGACCGGATGCGGGGCTGGGGCGTCGAATTGCCCGAGTTCTCCCACCCCAGAATCGGCCGGTTCTAGGCAACCGCCGGACCGGGACAGGAGTTGCCATGACCGCGTCGGCCGAGACAACCGCACTCGACCTCACCCGCCCGTTCCGGCTCGGAACCGAGCAGCGCTTCCCGCTCGACCTGACGTCGTCGAGCGCGACGGTCTGGGACGCCTATGAGACCGCGCTGCGCGAGGTGTGGGACCCCGAGGACGAGGCACTCTGGAAGGGCTTCGACGTCGCCACGTACGACGAGGCGACGCGCGCTGGTGGCGCTCTCGTCTGGAGCCACCTCGCGTGGATCGAGTTCCCAGCGATCGCGGAATCCGAGGCGGTGCTCATCCGGGCCTGCCTCGAACCCGGCGTCGACATCGACCTCAAGTACTGCCTGTCGATGCGCGCGGTCGAACGGGCACGCTCCACCGATCTGGCCCACATGGTGGCCGCTCGACTGGATCACTACGAGTCCGAACCGACTGGCACCGGGCTGGCCGGCCTGCTCGACGACGAACTCGTCCGTCGAGCCCTGCACGTCGACTCCGATCTCGACGCCTACATCGCAGCGCATCTCGGAGCCCAGGCGACCGTGGACCTGCGGATGTGGGAGGCCGCGGCAGCCAACGCCCGGGAGCCGCTGGCCGGGCTCATCGGCCTCGTCGTGCGCGACAAGGCCCGCATGCTCGAGGTCGCGTGGACCCACCTGGCCGAGACGATCCCCGGCCGCACCGAAGCGGACCGGCGGGCCATCGCCGCCGCAGTCGAGTACGTCATCGTGGAGGAGGAGCTGAGGGGGCGGCGCGTCCCTGCGCTGCTCGCAGCGGGTACCGACCGCGACGGCCTGATGACCGCCCACTCTGTCGCCGCGACCGCCGGCCTCGCCGGCGTCACCGAGGCGGAGCAACTGGACGCGGTGGAGTCCGCACTGACCGAGGTCGCCGCACGCCTCGCGGATCTGGACATCGTGATTGCGCCCGTCACCGTCGCAGGCCGATGAGCGGCGACGGCCTCGTCCTCACCGACCTCACATGGGAGGAGACCGCCCGTCTCGCCCGGGCCGATGCCGTCGTGATCGTGCCGGTGGGCACGGTCGAACAACACGGACCCCATCTCCCGCTCGACACGGACAACCGCATCGCCGAGGGCTTCGCCCATGCTGCCGCAGCCGCCTGCGCGCCGGGCACGGCCGTGGTCGGACCGACGGTCCCGTTCGGACTGAGCCAGCACCTCGCCGACTTCCCGGGCGCCGTCTACCACACCACCGCCACGCTCATCACCGTGCTGAGCGAGGTGTATTCCTCCTACGCACGCTCAGGGTTCCGGCGGGTCCTCGCCGTCAACGGACACGGGTCGAATGTCGCACCGCTCGACCTCGCCTCCCGTGAAGCCCTCTTCGCCCATCCGCGCCACCTCTTCGCGTCCGTGTCGTGGTGGGAACTGGGCGATGTGCGCGAGGTGGCTGTGGAACAGGGCCCCGACACACCCGCCAGTCACGCCTGCGCGTTCGAGACCTCGCTGATGTTGGCGCTCGCGCCCGACGTCGTCCACACAGACCGCTTCGAACCCGGCGAGGAGTTCCCGACGTCCCCACACATCTGGCGCGACACGCTCGGCCGGCTCCCCGACCCGACCTATCGGCGACCGATCCATGTCACCGAGCCATGGAGCGGTTGGTCCCGCAACGGCGTGCGCGGTGATCCGAGAGGCGCTACCGCGGAACTCGGCCGGGCCATGCTCGACGCCGGCGGAGTCGAGCTGGCGACGATCGTCGCCGAGCTGCGCGCGAGACCGCTGCTCGAGGCCCGCGTGGTCGACGGCACGTCATGACCTGTTCGACGACGGTGCCCGCCCCGGGCGCGCACCGAGGAGGTGTCCCCCGATGAGAGCCGCCCTGTTGCGCTCGGTCCCCGGAGAGTTGACCGTCGAGGAGGTCCAGATCGACGCGCCCGGACCGCGGGAGGTGCTCGTACGCACCGTCGCCGCGGGGGTGTGCCACAGCGACAACCACTACCTGACCGGCGCCTACGACACGCCGGTGCCCACCGTGATGGGCCACGAGTCAGCCGGAGTCGTCGAGGCCGTGGGCGACCAGGTGTCCTACGTGAAGCCCGGTGACCACGTCATCACCTCGTTGTCGGTGTTCTGCGGCCACTGCGAGTACTGCCTGAGCGGCCACATGGCCCTGTGTCCCCACGAGGACACGATGCGCCCGGCGGGCGCGCCCCCGCGCCTGTCCCAGGACGGCGAGGTGATCCACCAGTACGCGGACGTCTCTTCGTTCGCCGAGGAACTACTCGTCCACGAGCACGCTCTCGTCAAGATCCGCCCGGACATGCCCTTCGACCAGGCTGCGCTGATCGGCTGTGCCGTCACCACCGGCCTCGGTGCGGTGTTCCGCACGGCCGCCGTATCCCCCGGGCAGAGCGTCGCCGTGATCGGCTGCGGCGGAGTCGGGCTCAGCGCGATCCAGGGCGCCCGCATCGCCGGTGCCCTGCGGATCATCGCCGTCGACGTCGTCCCCGAGAAGCTCGAGATGGCGAAGCGTTTCGGCGCGACCGACACCATCGACGCCTCGGGAACCGATCCAGCCGGCGAGATCCTCGAGATGACCGGGGGCGGCGTCGACCACGCCTTCGACGCGATCGGCCTCGCCACCACCCCGGCGCAGGCGTTCGCGATGCTCCGCCCCGGTGGGGCGGCGACGATCATCGGGATGATCGCGCTGGGAACGAACATCGAGTTGCCCGGCGTGGACTTCCTCGCGGAGAAGAAGATCCAGGGATCGTGCATGGGCAGCAACCAGTTCCGCACCGACGCGCCACGGTTCGTGGAGTTCTACTTCGACGGTCGCCTGGATCTGGACTCGCTGGTGACCGACCGTCTGCCACTCGATCGCGTCGGCGAGGCGATGGCCGCGCTCGGAGGCGGCAACGTCGCACGAACCGTGATCGGCTTCGACTGAGGCCCTGACCGGGGCCACCCGGACCAGACCGCGTCAACCACCCTCCTCGGGCCCCTCGCCGGCGAGTTCTCGCAGAGCGAACTTCTGAACCTTGCCGGTGGCGTTCTTCGGAAGGTCCCCGAAGATCACCCGGCGGGGAATCTTGTATCCGGCGAGTGTGCTGCGTGCGTGGGCGACGATCTCCTCCTCGGTGACGACGGCACCACGGCGCAGCGTCACGAACGCGGCGGGGGCCTCGCCCCACCGGGGATGGGGCATCGCGACGACGGCGACCTCGGCCACCGCAGGATGCGAGGCGATGGCGCGCTCGACCTCGACCGACGCGATGTTCTCGCCGCCGGAGATGATGACGTCCTTGGCGCGGTCCTTGAGCTCCACGTAGCCGTCGGGGTGCATCACGCCGAGGTCGCCGGTACGGAACCATCCGTCGGGGATGGCCTCCACTGTGGCCGCCGGGTCGTCGAGGTAGCCGGCCATGACGTTGTTGCCCGAAACGGTGATCTCGCCGACGGTGGATGCGTCGGCTGCGACGTCGACGCCGAGCGGGTCCACCACGCGCACACCCGCGGTGATCACGTTTCCCACGCCCTGGCGGGCCTTGAGTGCGGCCTGTTCGGCCGGGCCGAGGGTCGACCACTCGGGATGCCAGTCACACACCACCGACGGCCCGTACGTCTCGGTCAGGCCGTAGAGGTGGGTGACCTCGATCCCGAGCTCTGCGAGTCGGGCGAGCAACGTCGGCGTGGGCGGCGACCCGCCGGTCCCCACCCGGATCGGCGGACCCGACCGCCCTGCGGCGTCGCTGGGCGCATTCTCGACGAGGTCCGTCAACACCGTAGGGGCCGCGTTGAAGTGCGTGATGCCGTGACGGGCGATGGCGTCCCAGATCGCGTCCGGCGTGACCCTGCGCAGCCCGACATGGGTCCCACCGGCCGCGGTCACCGCCCAGGTGAAGCACCACCCGTTGCAATGGAACATCGGCAACGTCCACAAGAACCGCGACTCCGGCCCGAGTCGCATGTGCAGCGCCATCGCCATCGCCTGCAGATACGCCCCACGCGGGTTGTACATGACGCCCTTCGGCCGCCCCGTGGTACCACTCGTGTAGTTGAGAGCGAGCAGTCCCAACTCGTCGTCGAGCGGGTCGTCGAGCGGCTCAGCGGTCGCGAGGAGCGCCTCGTAGTCCCCGTCGACGCCGTTGGAGATCACGACGTCGCAGCGTGTGCCGGCCGCGGCGACCGCCCCGGAAGCCGTGGCCGCGAACTCGTGATCGGCGATCAGTATCCGCGCCCCCGAGTGGGCGAGGATCGCCCCGAGGTCGGCCGCCGTGAGCCGGATGTTGAGGGCCACGAGCACCGCGCCACACGCCGGTACGCCGGTGTGGGCCTCCAACATCACCGTCGTGTTCGGCGCGAGAACCGCCACCCGGTCGCCCGGGGCTGTTCCGGCCGCCCTCAGTCCCCCCGCCAACCGCTGAGCCCGGGACCACAGCTCGCCGTAGCTCAACTCCACGTCGCCGTCGATCACGCCGGTCCGATCCGCATGGACCTGACCCGCCCGACGCAAAAAGGACACCGGATGCAGCGGCGTGTACGACGGTGGCCGAACGGGATCGCCATCTCTCGGCCGGTCATGCGACATGTCGCCCCCTCCGTGAACATCGTGCAGTCTTGCGACTCCCCCGCCGACCGCGTACTTTGCATCTTAGATCTCAGATCCTCCCGGGCATGACGCCCACACGGGATCTGGCGCTCATGCGACCCGGCGGTGCGGCCACCGGGCGGACGAAACGGGAGTCGGACGTGGAACTGCTCGAATCGGTACGGACGTTCATCGGCTCGGAGCGGGCCAATCTCATCGGAGGAGACTGGACCACCGGTCGCGACGGCCACTTCGACGTCGAGAACCCCGCCACAGGGGAGATCCTGACCACCGTTCCCCAGGCCGGCGCGGCCGACGTCGATGACGCCGTCGCTGCAGCCCGCGACGCCCTCGCCGGGTGGCGAGCGATGGCGCCCACCGCGCGGGCACAGCTCATGTGGCGACTCGGGGACCTCATCGAGACCCACGCGGACGAGTTCGCCCAACTGGACGTGTTGGACAACGGCAAGACCTACGGCGACGCGATGGCCGTCGACCTCCCGCTGACCATCGAGATCTTCCGCTACTACGCCGGCTGGGTGACCAAGATCGAGGGCCGCCAGCTGCCGGTGTCGCTTCCGGACTTCCACACCTACACCCGACGCGAACCGATGGGCGTCGTGGGTGCGATCGTGCCCTGGAACTTCCCTCTGCTCATGTGCGGCTACAAGCTCGGCCCGGCTCTGGCCGCGGGCAACACCGTGGTCCTCAAGCCCGCCGAACAGACCCCGTTGTCGGCTCTCCGCCTCGGCGAGCTGATCATGGAGGCCGGCTTCCCGCCGGGTGTCGTGAACATCCTTACCGGCGACGGTCCCGGAACGGGCGCACCCCTGGCGGCCCACGACGGTGTGGACAAGGTCTCCTTCACCGGCGATTTCGAAACCGGCCGCAAAATCCTCGACGCCTCCAAGGGGAACCTGAAGCGTGTGACGCTCGAGCTCGGCGGAAAGTCGCCGAACATCGTGTTCGCGGACGCCGACATCGACGCCGCTGTGGAGGGTGCGTTCGGTGCCGTCTTCTTCAACCAGGGCCAGTGCTGCATCGCGGGTGCGCGGCTCTTCGCCCACACAGACATCGCCGATGAGCTCACGGCGCGCCTCGTGGAGAAGGCCGGCTCGATCCACCTCGGCAACGGACTCGACGACGGCACCGACATGGGGCCGCTCGTGTCCCAGACCCAACTCGACCGGGTCCTGGGCCACGTCGAGACGGCCCGCTCCCAGGGAGCGACGGTCCTCGTCGGCGGTGAACGCGGCGACGGCGCGCTGTCGTCGGGCCACTTCATCCGACCGACCGTTCTCACCGACGTCGACCCGACGATGGCCGTGATGCAGGACGAGGTCTTCGGCCCCGTCGTGGCAGTGTCCACCTTCGACGATGAGAGCGCCGTCGTGGCGACGGCCAATGACATCCGCTTCGGGCTCGCCGCCGGCATCTGGACCACTGACGTGCGTCGCGCCCACCGCGTGGCTGCGGCCCTGAGCGCGGGCACCGTGTGGGTCAACACCTACGGGATGTTCGACGTCGCCGCCCCGTACGGCGGCTTCAAGATGAGTGGCTACGGCCGTGAA
Source organism: Acidimicrobiales bacterium (assembly GCA_040219085.1). Classification (NCBI taxonomy): domain Bacteria; kingdom Bacillati; phylum Actinomycetota; class Acidimicrobiia; order Acidimicrobiales; species Acidimicrobiales bacterium. The sequence goes on along the minus strand of JAVJTC010000031.1, from coordinate 33,686 downwards.
CTCGGCGAGGAATCGCTCGACGCGTACCTGCAGTCCAAGACCGTATGGGTCAACCTCGCCGAGTGAGATCCGCCACCGAACTCCGGGAGGAACCGTGATGGCCCGCTTCACCGAGGCACTGAGGGAACCGTACGACGCAATCTGGGAGACGCTGCTCGCGAACCGGTTCGTCGCGGACATGGCCGACGGCACCCTCCCGCCGGAGAAGTTCCGCTACTACATCGAGCAGAACCTCCAGTACCTCCCCGAGTACGCGAAGGTCCTGGGGCTGGGCGCCGCCCGGGCCACGAGCCGGGCAGAGCTGGAACGCTTCACCCACTCGCTGTCCCAGATCGTCGACGTGGAGCTGGACACGAACCGGCGCCTGCGCGACGCGATCGTCGCACTGGGCGCCGCCGACCACGGCGCTGCGACCGAACCCTCCCCCACCTGTCTCGCCTACACCAGCTACCTGGTCGCGACTGCGTCGACCGGTGACTCGCTCGACATCATGGCGGCGATCCTTCCGTGTGCCTGGAGCTACCACGAGATCGCCCTGCGCCATCCCGAGCCCGCCTCGCACCCGGTGTACAGCGACTGGCTCGGCTTCTTCGCCAGTGACGAGTACGGCACCTACCTGAAGGGACTGCTCGGCGAGCTCGACGAGGTGGTGGGCGACGTCGACGAGCGGGACCTGCCGCGCCTACGGCGCCGCTTCCTGGCCGGAGCCCGCTTCGAGGCGGCATTCTGGGACATGGCCTACACGATGCAGACCTGGCCGGACGCGGCGACCCCGTGACCACCGAATCGGTCACCCTGTCCCGGGACGAGCCGTTCCCGCTGCCGACCGAACGCCGCTATCCGCTCGATCTCTCCACCCGGATCCCAGAGCTGCGACGGCTCTATCACGAGTCGAACGCGTCGATCTGGAACGTCGCCGACGATCTCGACATCACTGCGATCGATGTCGACCGACTCGACGATCAGACCCGGGCGGCGGCTGCGCTCAGCTGGTCCCGGCGTGCGTGGCTGTCCTTCGCCGACATCTCCGAGTCCGAGGCCGCCCTCGTGAGAAGCTGCCTCGAACTCGACCGGGAGGCCGACTTCAAGTTCGTCCTCGCCACCCGGGGAACCGAGCGGGCGGTCGCGGCCGACGCGTGCCACCGCATCGCGCAGCGTCTCGGCGGGTACCGGGCGACGCCACCGGAGGGAACAGAAGCGCTCTTCACCGCGGAACCGATCAGACGGGCACTCGACGAGCGGGTCGACTTCGACGCCTACGTCGTCGCCCACTTCGTCGTCCTCGCGACCATCGACCGCGCGCTCCTCGAGACCGCCGTGGCCGCGACGACCGACGCCACGTGTCGGGGCGCCCTGGAACGGATACTCGTGGACATCGAGCGTCAGGAGACCGCCGGACGAATCTACGCGGAAGCACGCCTGGACCGCCTCGACGACGACGCACGGGCAACCGTGACGGCCAACGTCGTCGACGTCGTCCGCCTCGACGTTCTGAGCGGACGGCGCTGCGTCGCCTTCGTCGACGAGGACATCGCGGGCGGAGCCGAGCTGCGCATGGCCGAGGAGCTCACCGCACACGCTGGTCTCGGCGCCGCGACCCTCGTCGCTCAGGGTGAGGCCGTCACGGCCGCCCTGGCGGCGCTGCACGCAGACCTCGACCGTCTCGGCCTCGACGGTGGAGCCGCCACGTCGATCGAGACCGCGCCCGCATCCCCGAGGAGCCCACGGTGACTGCACCGACACCACCCCACGACGTACTCGAGCTCCCGGACCACCACGTTTCACTCGACCTGGGCGAGACGGTCCCGGCGATCCGCCGTATGTACCGCGCCGCGGTCAAGACCGCCTGGGATCCCGAGACCGCGATCCCCTGGGACGAGGTGAACCCCGAGCAGTACAGCCCCGAGGTCATCGAGGCGGCCCGGGTCTACTGGTCACGACGGGCGTGGGGCGAGTACGGGGCCATCTCTGAGAGCCCCGCCATGCAGTTCCGCTACGTCCTCGAGGGTCGCGAGCCGGACCTCAGTCTCTTCTGGGCGCTACGCACCCAGGAAGAGGTCCGCCATGCCGAGGTGTGCATGCGCATGGCCGACGCCCTCGGTGGTTACCACCTGCAACCCTCCGACGAGGAGTTGAAGGCGATCGCCGGCGCGCTGGGCACGCGTGCCCGGGTGCTCGACAGGTCACGGCCGCTCGAGGTGACGATCGCCGGACTCGTCTGTGTCGCTGAGACGGTCGTCTACGACGTCTTTCTCGAACTCGTTCGGGCCGCTACGAACCCGGTGGCGAAGCAGATCTTCCGGCTCATCCTGCGCGACGAGGTCCGCCACTGCGACTTCGGCTGGGAGTACCTCGCCCACCGCGCACCGCAGATGTCGGCCGATGAACTCGAGGACTGCCGCCAGGCGATGATCTCGATGATCCGGGACGTCGAGCTGGCCGGCTACCGGTCGGCGTGGCTCGCAGTCGATCCGACGCCAGAGGAGGTGGCTGTCGACGAGTTGGTGTTCGACGCCGGCCTGGGCGGCGTCCGAGCCGAATGGGAAGGGCCGATCGTGGTCGCGTCCATCAGGGCCATCCGCGGACGCGCCGCCGGGCTCGGCCTCGAGCTGCCGACCTTCCAGCACCACCTCCTGGGTGAGATCTGACACGACAGACGGCACGAAGATCACCATCGCCCTAGTGTTCGGCGATGGGTGTTTTCGGACGTAAGGGCGACGAGGCGGAGATCCGAGCCGAGATCGACCGGCTCAGTTCGCTCGCGCTGAACGACCTCGCTTCGGAGATCATGGACACGTTGGTGGCCATGGACGACCTGCCACGCGGTGCCCGCGGACCCGACGACTATGAGGTCGTCGACGCCATGATCGGTAGGAAGTCGACGAGCGCCGACAAGCTCGACCTCGTGGGAGTCATCGCTGAGGGCCTCCAGGTCCTCGAGCACGCCGGGCTCGTCTATCCCGTCGTCGGACTCCGCAACCAGTCCTATTCGATGAACTACGCAGTGACCCGCGCTGGGGCGGCGGCCGCTGCGGCCGGAACGGTCCGCCAGCTCGTCGGCTGAGCCCTCCCACCGAACGCCTCCCCGGCGACGAGGTACCGGCGAGGAGGCCCTCAGCCCCGGGTCCTCGGATGTTTCGGGAGAAGAATGCCCGGCTGCGACGTCTCATCCCTTCGAGCGCACCGGCAGGGAGTCACAGCGGGCGTCGCTCCGCCACCCAACCCACCTATGAGGCCCCGAAGGCCTCCCCGGCCCCACCAGAGGCACACGATGAAGACCGCTACTCCAACAGCGCAAGCCGGCGTCGCCCACGAGGTCTCCCCCACCGACGGTCCAGGCGACCGGGCCGGGGCGGGATCCGTCGAGGCGAACACGCTGAGGTCTGCAAGCCCGGCGACCTCGACGATCACCCTTCCCGGCGGTGGCGTCCTCGATAGCCGTCGGCTCCCGGGAACGGTCGAGGTCCGCATCGTCGGAGAGGTCGACATGTTCGACCGCCAGACGTTCAAGGGGGCCTTCGCCGCATTGGAATCGGAGCCCGTGCCGTTTCTCTACGTGCTCGCCGACGCAGCGACGTTCATCGAGTCGTCCTGTCTCGACGCGATGGCACAGACAGCCGCCGTCCGAGCGCGAGCCGGCGGGAGCACGGTCGTGTCCGGATTGCGCGAACCCTTCGCGACCGCCTGGTCGCTGGCGACTCTTCGTTGTGCCGATGAACCACCCGCGCCGCTCGTCGGTCGCTGACCGATCCAGATGGCCGCCAGAACAAGAATGGCTCCGGCGATCTGCGCGGCGGCGAGCTTCTGGTCCAGGACGAGGTATCCCGCAGCGGTTGCCACCACCGGGCTCATGAGGCCGAGGATCGAGACCTGGCCGACGGGGATCCGACTGATACCGCGGAACCAGAGGAGGTAGGCGATCGCCGTCCCGCCGGTCGCCAACCACGCGAAGCCCGCGAGGTTGGCCGCACTGAGGTGACCCGGCACGCCCTCGACGGCGAGCGCCAACGGCATCAGAACGAGCCCACCCGCGATCAGCTGCCAACTCGTGAAGGCGACGAGAGGCACGGGTCGACCCCATCGCTTGGTCAGGACGACCCCGGTCGCCATCGACAGCGCCCCGGCGAGACCTGCGATCACCCCGACCGCATCGAGGGACGCGTCGGAGCGCAGCACGAGCAGGCCGACACCCACGATGCCGAGCAACCCGGCGACCGCCGTCGTCGCCCGGAACCGTTCGCGTAACCACAGCGCGGCGAGCCCCGCCGCGATGAGCGGCTGCACCGCCCCGAGGGTCGCCGCCACCCCGCCCGGCAGCCGGTAGGCAGCGACGAAGAGAAGGGCGAAGAACGCGCCGATGTTGAAGACACCGAGCACCGCGGCCTTCCACCACCACGAGCCGACGGGTCGGTGCGGGGACAGCGCTGCGAGTGCGAACCCGGCCGGGAGAGCCCGGACCACGCCGGCCAGAAGCGGGCGCCCGTCGGGTAGGAGTTCGGTGGTGACGACGTAGGTGAGGCCCCATGCAGCCGGCGCGGCGGCCGTGACCAGCAGGTCGAGTCGGCGAAACGGCGCCGGCGAGAGCACCCCGTCGGCACCGTCGTTGAAGGTGGCCATTGCGTTTCTCCCTCAGCAGCTTTATCTTGTTATTAAGATACTCAGGAGATAGTGATGAGTCAAGAAGCTTTGTCCCAAGATATCTCGGAGCGCGACGCCATCGACGAGATCGTCGCCCAGTGGGAGCGGGAACGACCCGACCTCGACCCGGGCGGAAAACACATCACCGGGCGGGTCGTGCGGTTGGCCACCCTGTTCCAGGAGACGTTCGGGCGGGAGTTCGCCCCCCTCGGGCTCACCGACGGCGAGTACGGGATCCTGGCCCCGCTGCGGCGGACGGGAGCGCCCTACGCCCTGAGCCCGACCGAACTCGCCCGCCACCGGATGATCACCTCGGGCGGAATGACGGCGGCCCTCGACCGCCTGGAACGAAAGGGTCTGATCTCGCGTCAGCCGAACCCCGACGACCGAAGAAGCAACCTCGTCGCGCTCACCGATGAGGGTCTGGCGACCGTCGATGCGGCCATGCGCGTCCACGCCGAGGCGGAGTTGCGCCTGGCAGCAGCCCTCGACCCGGCCGAGCGGGCGACGCTGGCCGGCCTCCTACGCCGCCTCGTCGTCGCCACGGAATCGACCTAGCGACGTGGTGCTGTGACCGACCCGGACGGTCGGGCTCACCCGCCCTCGGCGTCGACCGCGCGGGCCAGCCCGTCGAGAATGAGATCGAGGCCGTACTCGAAGGATGCGCCGAAGCTGTAGCCGGGTCGCAGGGCAACCGCGGAGACGAACTCCACGAGGGCCGGAAACTGCTCGTCCGGCATCGCCGCGACGAGGTCGTCGGCGAGGTCCGTGATCTCCCCGCCACCACCGAACGGAAGGTTGGCCTCCTGGAGGGTGAACCCGTAGAGATAGCTGTCGACGACCGCGTACGCGTGAGCCGTCAGAGCGAACGAGAGACCACCTCGTCGCAGGCAGGCGATCACGGCGTCGTGGTGGGTCAGCGTCGCCAGGCCCGGAGACGTGCGCGATTCCATCAACGGTGGCGCCCACGGGTGGCGGTTGAGGACCGATCGGGCAGAGACGCAGCGGGTCCGGATCGCATCCTGCCAGTCCAGGTCCTCGGGCGGCAGCACGATCTCGCCGAAGACGATGTCGACCATTCCGTCGAGGATCTCCTCCTTCGACGGCACGTGGTGATAGATGCTCATCGGCTTCACCCCGAGGTGATCGGCGAGCCGGCGCATTGTCAGCGCCTCGACTCCGATCCGGTCCGCCAGGTCCACCGCGCCCCGCAGGACGCGTTCGGGCGTGAGCGGCTGCCGCTGCTCACTCGTGGTCATCGGACCCCCTTTTCCGCACGACACTTGACACCCGTACTTAGTACTGTCATGCTCACCCTACTACCTTACTAAGTACGAGCACTCCTTCGAAGGAACACGATGGCAACGCATCACAGCCCACCCGAGTCCCGCAAGACTTCGCCGCACCCGGGCGACACCATGACCGCTGTCTTGCAGCGCCGCTACGGATCGGCCGACACACTGACCGTCGGCGAGACGCCGGTTCCCGCGATCGGACCCGACGAGGTCCTCGTCGAGGTCCACGCCGCCGGCGTCGACCGCGGCGTCTGGCACCTGATGACCGGTCAGCCCTACCTCGTGCGACTGGCGGGGTACGGGCTCCTCCGGCCGAAGAACCCCGTACCCGGCCTCGACGTGTCGGGGCGCGTGGTCGCCATCGGCGAGGCAGTCACCCGCTTCGCCGTCGGTGACGCCGTCTTCGGAATCGCCAGAGGTGCCTACGCGCAGTACGCCGCAGCGCCGGAGTCGAAACTCGCCCACAAGCCCCAGAGCCTCTCGTTCGAACAGGCAGCGGTCGCATCCATCTCGGGGATCACCGCGCTGCAGGCACTGACCGACAAGGGAGACCTACGGGCCGGCCAGAGCGTTCTCGTCATCGGGGCATCCGGCGGAGTCGGCAGCTACGCCGTGCAACTCGCCAAGGCTCTGGGTGCGCAGGTCACCGGCGTCGCCAGCGCCGCCAAAGCCGAACTGGTCCGCTCACTCGGCGCCACCGAGGTCCTCGACTACGAGACAGACGACTACCTCGACGGGACGAGGACATACGACCTGATCGTCGACATCGGCGGCCGCAACCCCCTGCGTCGTCTTCGGAGCGCCCTCGAGCCCGACGGGACTCTCGTCGTGGTCGGGGGCGAAGGCGGCAACCGGTTGACCGGGGGTTTCGGCCGGTCGATCCGAGCGAGCGCCCTCTCGCCGTTCGTCTCCCAGCGCCTCACGATGTTCGTGGCGGCCGAGGACCACGTCTGGATCGACCGCCTCGCCTCCCATCTGGCGAACGGATCGGTCGTTCCGTTCGTCGGCGCCCGCCACCCGCTCGCGGACACGCCCACCGCCATTGGCGATCTCGAGGCCGGGAGGGCCCGCGGCAAGTCGGTCATCGTCGTCCGCGACGAGCGCCCCTGAGACTCCCCCGTATCGCCACGACGCCCGGCGACGACCGTGCGGTACGGACCTAGAGTGGCCTCAACACGCGACCCCGGGAGCATCCATGGCCGTCAATCGTCTGGTCTCAGGCCGGAAGCCCGTCGATTCGCTCGACCACCATCTCGCTTCAGGCGGCGGCGAGGCGCTGATGGCCGCCGAGGCCCTCGGGCCCGACGGCGTGCTCGACGAGTTGGAGATCTCGGGCCTGCGGGGTCGCGGTGGCGCCGGCTTCCCGACGGCAACCAAGTGGCGTTCGATCGTCGCCGGTGGAGCATCCGCCGGAACGCGCTTCGTCGTCGCGAACGGCGCCGAGGGAGAACCCGGGACCTTCAAGGACCGTTACCTCATGCGCCGCAACCCCTACCTCCTCGTCGAGGGTCTGCTCATCGCCGCACGCACGGTTGGCGCCGAACGCGCCTTCATCGCCCTGAAGGCGTCCTTCGAGACGGAGCGGGCCAGGTTGATCCGCGCGGTGGCGGAGGTCGAGGACGCGGGTTGGGCGCCCGACGTACGCATCGACCTGGTCGCAGGGCCCGACGAGTACCTCTTCGGCGAGGAGAAGGCCCTCCTCGAGGTGATCGAGGGCGAGGATCCACTCCCGCGGATGTTCCCGCCCTACGTGTACGGCCTGTTCACGAACAGCCCGCAGATGGGCTGGTCCGCCGGCGACACCCTCGATGCCCGAGCCGGCGGCTCCAACCCGACACTCGTCAACAACGTGGAGACCCTGTGCACGGTTCCGGTGATCGTGCGTGACGGCGGTGAGGCCTACCGGACGTTCGGCACCGGCGAGTCCCCCGGAACGTTCATCGCCACGGTCTCGGGTGACACGGTCCGCCACGGTGTGGACGAGTTCGAGATGGGCACCCCGGTAGCGGAGGTCCTCGCCGTTCTCGGAGGCGGCGTGGCGGGCGGTCGCTCGCTCCGCTACGTCCTGTCCGGCGTCGCGAACCCAGTACTGGGGGCCGGTGACCTGGACGTTCCGGCGAGCCACGAGGGTCTCGAGGCGATCGGTTCAGGCCTCGGCACGGGCGGGTTCATCGTCTACGACGATCGCACCGACCCGATCGAGCTCGCCGCCGCCGTCTCGAGGTTCCTATCGGTCGAGTCGTGCGGTCAGTGCCCTGCCTGCAAACTCGGCTGCGGCGCTGTCACCGAGATGTTGGAGTCGGCCCCGGAGCGTCGGCTCGACGTCGGCGCGCTGTCGGCCCGGCTGCGCCAGGTGAGCGACGGTGCGCGCTGCTATCTGCCGACGCAGGAGCAGCGGGTGCTCGCCAGCCTGCTCCCGGACATCCGCGCGGGCGTCACCGGTGAGACCCGGGGACTCCTCGTCACGAAGCTGGTCGACCTGGGCGAAGACCGCTTCGACATCGACGAGCGGCAGCGTCACAAGCAACCCGACTGGACGTATTCCGACGACGTGTGACGCACTGCGACGGACGCGTGTCGTGGTTTCGCCGTCGATCCCGACGGGAAACGTCCATCGAGACCATTCCACATCCGCACCGGGACCACCTCTGGAGGATCGATGTCATCAGAGCAATCGACAACACCGCCGGGCCTCACCATCATGGAGGCCCTGGAGTCCGCCGCCGACGCGGGCTACACGACGCAGTTCCGTTCCGTCGAGGGCGGAGAGGTCCGGTGCGAGGCCGGTGGCCACCGGGTCAATCCGGCGGCGATCAGCGCCGGGTCCATCTGGCGCATCGAAGGCACGAGCGACGCCGCCGACATGATGATCGTCGCGGCTGTCACCTGTCCCCGATGCGACGCGCGGGGGACCCTGACCCTCGGCTACGGACCGAACACGTCGGCGGCCGATGAAGCCGTGCTGCACCATCTCGACATCGGGGACGGCGCCCACCCGGGCACCGTCACGACCTGACGACGCCCCGACTGTCGGAACCGGCAACCGGGCCGGCCACTGTGAGAGGCACCCAGAACGAACCCGGGAGACCCGATGGATCCAGCACACCGCATCGAAACCGACTCGCTGGGTGCGGTCCGGGTACCTGCCGGCGCCAGGTGGGGGGCGCAGACCCAGCGCGCCGTCGAGAACTTCGTCGTGTCGGGTCGACGCGTCGACCCCGACATCGTGCATGCACTCGCGACCATCAAGACACATGCGGCTGAGGTGAACGGTGCAGCGGGTCGCATCGACTCGACGATCGCAGGCGCCATCGCGGATGCCGCACGCGAGGTGTCCGAGGGGCGCTGGGACGACGAGTTCCCCGTCGACGTCTTCCAGACCGGTTCGGGGACGTCGACCAACATGAACGTGAACGAGGTCGTCGCGAACATCGCATCGCAGCGCTGCGGAGTCACGGTCCACCCGAACGATCACGTCAACCACGGCCAGTCGTCGAACGACACGTTTCCATCGGCGGTGCGTATCGCTGTCGCTCTCGCCGTCCGCGACCACCTCCTCGGTGCCTGTCGCAGGCTTTCGTCGTCTCTGGGCGCGACCGGTGACCGCCTCGGGGGGGTCGTGAAAGCCGGCAGAACCCACCTGATGGACGCCACGCCGGTGACCCTCGGCCAGGAGTTCCGCGGGTATGCGGCCCAGATCGACCAGGCGATCGAACGCATCGAAGCCGTGCTGCCGCGGCTCTGTCGACTTCCGCTCGGTGGTACGGCGACGGGGACCGGCCTGAACGCGCCCGAAGGCTTCGCAGGCGCTGTCATCGCGGCGCTGGCCGCCGAGACGGGCCTGGGTCTCGTCGAGGCCCCGGACCACTTCGCGGCGCAGGGTTCATGCGACGACCTCGTCGAGATGTCCGGCGCCGTGCGCGTCCTCGCGGTGGCGTTGACCAAGATCGCCAACGACCTGCGCTGGATGGCGTCGGGTCCGGCGACCGGACTCGCCGAGATCACCCTTCCGGAGCTGCAGCCCGGGTCCTCGATCATGCCCGGAAAGGTCAACCCGGTCATCTGTGAGACGGTGACCCAGGTCGCCGCCCGTGTGTTCGGCCACGACGCCACAGTGGGTTTCGCCGGCTCCCAGGGCTCGTTCGAGTTGAACACCTACCAACCGGTGATCGCCGACGCGCTTCTCGATGCCGTGAAGCTCTGCGCTGCCGCCTGTCGACTACTCGCTGGTACGACTGTGGACGGGCTGACAGCGGACGAGGCGAGATGTCGGCGCTACGCGGAGTCAACGCCTGCGCTCGCGACGGCGCTGGCTCCGGTCATCGGCTACGACGAAGCCGCATCGGTTGTGAAAGAAGCCCTTCGAACGGGTGCCACGATCATTTCGGTGGTCGTCGAACGGGGACTGATGGGCGAGTCCGAGGCCCGCTCGCTACTGGACGTCGAGGCGATGACCCGTCCGGGGATCCGCGGCAGCGGCGACTGAGCAGTGGCGACTGAACGGCACGGGGCGCGGCGGGCCCCGCCAGTTCAGCCGGACTCGCGAGTTGCGTCGATGCGATCGGCGGGCGCACTGCCCGAGTCGGCCGTGTTCGTCCAGTCAGCCGAGACCTCGAGATGGCCCGTATCGAGGCTCGCCCGGCCGTCGCTGATGTCGGTCACCGGTGCCACGAGGAACGCGTCGGCCGCCGGCACCTCGCCCTTCGAGTGAAGTTCGAATATCTCGGGAGCGGCGGAGAACAGGGAGCGCACGGTCTTCTCATGTTGGGTGGCGAGGTAGCAGCGGGCGCTGTCCGCCACGGTGTGGAGCTTCTCGTCGACGACTGTCAGCAGTTCGGGGGAACCCGCCGACCGGCGTAGCGAGTCGAGACTCTCGGCGATGGCCAGGCCGTCGACCTTGCACGGCTCGCACTGACCACACGATTCGACGGCGAGAAAGCGCGAAACCCCGTGCGCCACCGCTACGAGGTCGGTCTCGTCGTCGAACACCGTGAACCCTGCCGCTCCCAGGCCCGAACCCACGGCGCTCATCGCATCGTGGGACAGCTCCGTGTCGAGAGCGTCACCGAAGAGGGCGGGATTGGCGACGCCCGACATCGCGCCGGTGATCCTGCGGCCGGGACGCGACCCCTCGCCGATGGTCTCGATCGCCTCACGCAGCGTGACCCCGGCGGGAAGCTCGGCGACCCCGTGGCGGGCGGTGGCACCCACGACGGTCACGAGAAGGGTTCCGGGCGTGTCGCCGGTCCCGGTTAGACGGAACTCGTCGGCGCCGTGGCGGAGGATCGGGCCGATGTTCGCGAGCGTCTCGGCATTGTTGACGAGCGTCGGTGGCGACTTGGTCTCCGTCGACGGCCCGGCGAAGCGTGTCGATGCCGGCGCAACGGCGGATTCGGATCCCTCCCGGTAGGGCGGGGCGATGCGCGGGAACGGTGGCCGACCACCGATCACCTCCAACAACGCCGTCTCCTCGCCGAACAGATAGCGGTCAGGCCCGGTCACGACCTCGAGTGAGACGTCCGGGGACCAACCGGCAGCGACGATCTCGTCCACCGCCGCCTGCAGCCGATCGACAGCGCGGTGGAACTTCTCCTTGGTGGCGATGACGGCCGTGTCCGCTCCCACCGCGACCGCTGCGACCAGGGCTCCCTCGATGACCGAGTAGGGATCCCGACTCACGAGGGTGCGATCCTTGAAGGTCGCCGGCTCGCCCTCCGCGGCGTTCACCACCACTGTCGAGGGAAGCGACGGGGACCGGTTTTCCGCAACGGTTCGCCACTTCGTCCCCGTCGGAAATCCGGCGCCGCCGCGGCCGCGCAGTCCAGCGGCCTCGATCTCGGCGATGACGGCTTCCGGACCCACGCGGTGGGCCAGGTCGATGGCGGCACCACCTCCCCGGGACCGGTGGGCGGCGAGATCCGCGACCGCCGCCTCGGGAAGTACGCGCTGGGCTTGGCTGACTGTCTCCATGTCAGCAGCGTTCCCCGCTCGACGTGTGCGAAACACCGTCGGGCCGCCGACGGCCGGTTCCCACCGGCGACGAGGGAGCACCCGTTCCGCTCCGCCTCTCCGACGTGGACAGCCTCGACCCGGGACACGGACCCGGCAGGTAGAGCAGGGCCGCCGGTCAGTCGACGATCTGGTCGGCGGCGTTCGCGACCTCCCGCCAGTGGTCAGGCTGGTTGCCCACTGCAGGAATCCCGCCGTTGTCCCGCAGGAGGCGGGCCATGTGCACGAGGTTCCACGCCATGATCGTCGCGTTGCGGTTCGTGAACTCGTTGTCGTAGCCCACAGGGACGTCGCCGTCGCCTTCGGACTGGTCCCCGTAGCTCGGACCGGGCCCGACCTCGCCGATCCAACCACAGTCCGCCTGCGGCGGGATGGTGTATCCGACGTGCTGGAGGGCGTAGAGGACGTCGCGGGCGCAGGTCTTCACGCCGTCCTCGTTGCCGGTCACGACACATCCGGCGACCTTGCCGTAGTAGATGTACTGTCCGGCGTCGTTCATGTCGGCGCTGTAGGCGTAGATCCGCTCGATCACCAACGCGGCGACACTCGAGACCGCGCCGAGCCAGATCGGCGTGCCGATGACCAGGATGTCCGCGCCCTCGACCTTCTTCTGGATCGAAGGCCAGTCGTCGTGGCCGCCGGTCTCCCTGGAGAGGTCCTTCGCCATGCCGACTGCGATGTCGTGGTCGAGCGCGTGGAGGATCTCGACCTCGACCCCCTCGGAGCGCATCACGCCTGCGACACGCTGCATGAGTCGGCGGGTGTGCGAGTCCGCCGCCGTCCTCTTCAACGAGCAGTTGACGAAAAGGGCGCTGATGGGGGTACCCGACGTTCTCATGACCAGGGTGTTCCCCGTTGGGCCGGCGACCAACCCCGGGTCAGTGCTCCAGGCGGACGCGCTCCCCCGGTCGTGGCGCGACGGCGTCGAGGCCGAGGCGGTCTTCGAGGACGTCGACGAGAGCGGCGGAGCCGTCGGACTCGCCATGGTTCACGAACACCATCTCGGGCGGGGGCGTCGCCGTCGCGATCCAGTCGACCAGGTCGCCCTGATCCGCGTGCGAGGAGAGGTCGACGGAGACGACCCGGGCCCGGACCCGGTGGTAGGCACCGAGGAGCTTGATCTGGCTCGCTCCGTGGCGCAGCGCGTCACCGCGCGTACCGGGAGCCTGGAAGCCCGCAAGGAGCACAGCGTTGCGGTGATCGCCGATCCGGTTCGCGAGGTGATGAAGGACGCGCCCGCCTGTGACCATTCCCGAGGCCGAGACGATGACCATCGGGCCGTGTCGCGCATTGAGGGCCTTCGACTCCTCGGTGGTATGGACCTCGGTCAGACGCAGCGAGGCGAAGAGTCCGCTGCCGTGCAACTCAGGACGGATCTCGGGGGACCCGGAGCGCGCTTCGGCGCGGTAGACGTCGAGGGCACGACTGGCCATGGGACTGTCGACGAACACCGGGATGTCGGGAACCCGCCCGGACGACACGAGCCGGTCGAGGTGCCACAACACGACCTCCGTGCGGTCCACCGCGAACGCCGGGATGATGACGACCCCGCCGTAGCGGGCCGCTTCGGTGACCACCTCGGCGATGGCGGCTTCGGGGTCGTCGTCGGGATGGTTCTCGTCTCCGTAGGTGGATTCGCTGACAACGATGTCGGCCCGGGTCACGGGGGCCGGCGGCAGGAGCAGCGGGTGCGTCGACCTGCCGAGGTCGCCGCTGAACACGACCTTGCGGCCCGACGCGGTCAGATCGATGTGCACCGACGCGGCCCCCAGGATGTGGCCCGCCCGCCGCCACGTCACGTCGATGCCGGGTGCGACGGTGACGGTCGTGTCGAAGTCGGTCACCGTCAGGTGGTCGACCGAGTCGACAGCCTCCTGGCGCGTGTAGAGCGGCAGGGCCGGGTCATGGCGGGAGTAGCCCTTGCGGTTGGCATAGGCCGCTTCCTCCTCCTGGAGGTGCCCGCTGTCGGGCAGGACTATCGCTGCGAGCTTCCCGGTCCCCTGCGTGCAGTGGACCGGTCCCGCGAACCCGAGCCGCACCAGTCGCGGGAGGTACCCGCAGTGGTCGATGTGCGCATGGGTGAGCACCACGGCGTCGATGGACTCGGGCGGGACCGGGAAGGCGTCCCAGTTCTGCAACCGGAGCTTCTTGGGGCCCTGGAAGAGCCCACAATCGACGAGCACCCGGACGTCGCCGGTGTCGAGAAGGGTCTTGCTGCCCGTCACGGTCTGTGCCCCGCCGATGAACGTCAGGGTCGGCGAACGTCGGGCTGTGTCCATGGTGGGCCTGCCTCGGGCACACGGTTGAAGGAGATGCGATCTCGATTCTGCAGGTGAGCCGCCCCGGCCGCCACGGGCAAAGGTCACCGCGATGGCCGCTCCGGACCGCCGCCGGCCCAGCTACCCGATCCGGTCATCCGACCCCACGGCGTAGCCTTCGCCCCATGATCGATCGGGCGCGGCAGGCCGCGACCAGAGCTCTGCGCTCGACGCTGCGGTTCGGCGCGGAACGGTTCGCGGCGAGCGACCGGCTCATGAGCGTCGTGTACGACCTCATGAACGAGACCAACTTCGCCGGCCTCGCCGAACACGAGGAGATGCTCAGCGACTCGGTCCGGGTGGACGCGTACCACCGGGGCATCCGGCGCAACGTGGAGGCCGGCGACGTCGTCGTCGACCTCGGCACAGGTACCGGTCTTCTGGCCCTGATGGCGAGCCGGGCCGGCGCGGCGAAGGTCTACGCCGTCGAACACTCCGACTTCATCGAGGTCGCGCGTGAGATCGCCCGGCACAACGGCGTCACGAACATCGAGTTCGTGCAGGCCAACAGCCGCGAGTTCACTCCCCCCGAGCCCGTGGACGTCGTTCTCCACGAGCAGATGGGCGACGAACTCTTCAACGAGAACATGCTCGAGAACGTCCGCGATCTCCGGGACCGGGTGCTGCGACCCGGCGGCCGCATCCTCCCCGCGAGGTTCGCCCTCTTCGTCGAGCCGGTGTCACTGCACGAATCCATGCGGGTCCGCCGTTTCTGGAACATCGAACTCCCCGACGGGCTCAACCTGAGCGCGGTCGAGCACTCGACCGCCGCTGCCCGGTTCGACACGGGCCGCGCCGAGCAGTTCTGGGCCCGACCCGGATCGGTCTCGTCCCCGCTCGGGACGCCCCGACCGATCCTCGAGTTCGATCTCGCGACGCTCGGAGGCGTCGAGGAGCTCGCGATCGACCACGTGGTGGAGCGGACGGCATCCGCCGACGCGATCGTCGACGGGGCGTGCGTCTGGTTCGAGGCCCGCTTCGACGACGAGACGGTCCTGTCCACGTCACCCCTCGGCCCCGTCACGAGTTGGGGTAACCGGATGTTCCGCCTGGACCGGGAACTCGGCGCCGCTGAGACACTGCGCCTGCACGTGCATCTGGGCGAGCTCGTCGAACCCTCGACCTGGAGCGTCGAGGTTCTCTGACCAGCCGGGTCAGCCGCTCCCCGGCGCCAGGAGGCCGGTCTCGTAGGCGAACACGACGGCGTGGACCCGGTCCCGCAACGCGAGCTTCATGAGGATCCGCTTCACGTGGGTCTTGACCGTGCTCTCCGCTACGTACAGCTCTCTCGCGATCTCCTTGTTCGCCAGACCCTGGGCCATCAGCACGAGGACCTCGCGTTCGCGCTCGGTGAGCTGATCGAGCTCGCGGTTGGTGACGTCCGTCGGCTGCGGGCCCTCGGCGGTGGCCCGGCTGAACTCGCTCATCAGCCGCCTCGTGACCGACGGGGCGAGTAGGGCGTCGCCGGCTGCGATCACCCTGAGGCCCTCGAGGAGGTCCTCGGGCGGAGTGCGCTTGAGAAGGAACCCGCTGGCGCCAGCGCGAACCGCCTCATAGACGTACTCGTCGAGCTCGAAGGTCGTGAGCACCAGCACACGCGGCGCATCGGAGTGCCCGTCGTCGTCGACGGCGACTGCACCCGTGATCCGACGGGTCGCCTCGAGACCGTCCATTCCCGGCATGCGGATGTCCATCAGGACCACGTCCGGTCGCAGGGAGTCGGCGAGATCGACACCGGCGGCCCCATCGCCCGCCTCACCGACGACCTCGAGGTCGTCCTGGGTCTCGATCATCATCCGCAAGCCGGTGCGCACGAGGACGTCGTCGTCGACGATCAGCACCCTGATGGTCATCATCGCTCCTTCATCCGAGGAAGGTGGGCAGTCACTGCGAACCCGCCGCCGACGCGGGGTTGAGCGCTGAGGCGTCCCCCGAGGACGCTGACACGCTCTTTCATCCCGACGATGCCCCGACCGCCGACACCGGTGGGCGCCGCTGCGGCTCCACGTCCGTTGTCGGCCACCGAAACGAC
The DNA here is from genome assembly GCA_040219085.1 of Acidimicrobiales bacterium. Lineage (NCBI taxonomy): Bacteria > Bacillati > Actinomycetota > Acidimicrobiia > Acidimicrobiales > Acidimicrobiales bacterium. Next base: position 17,394 of record JAVJTC010000031.1, on the reverse strand, counting down.
GATCTCGTCGTCGTCGCAGCGCAGAGACACCTCGATACGCGCAGGTCCGGCGTGCTTGACGGCGTTGGTGAGTGCCTCCTGCACGATCCTGTAGGCGGCCGCGCCGATCGGCCGCTCGATCGCGGGGTCGATTACGCCGGAACAGCCGTCCGCGAGGTGGACGTCGGCACCGGTGGCCCGCACGCCTTCGACGAGACGGGCGATGTCGGCCAGGCCATGGGTCGGCTCCAGGGGTACGCCATCTCCATCGCTGCGGTCGAGCAGGCCCAGCATGCGGTCGAGATCCGACAGCGCGGACCGACCGACGCGCTCGATGTCGTGCAGCGACTGGGCGGTCCGTTCATCTCGCGACGCGAGCCGCGCGGCGCCGGCCTGCATGACCATCACGTTCACGGCGTGGCCGACGGCGTCGTGGAGATCACGGGCGATGCGCAGCCGCTCATCGGCCACGGCACGCCGCGCGATCTCGGCCACCTCCTCGCGGGTGGCTTCGGCCTTCTCCGCGAGCTCGTGCTGGCGGATCTGACTCTTGCGGACCTGCACACCGACTACCCAGCCGATGCCGAAGAAGAACAGGCTGACCGGGACGACCAGAGGATCGATCCCACCGGGACCGTAGAAGGCCGTCAACGAGACCGGGACGGCGGCCGCCGCTGTGATCGTCGCCGAATCGCGAACCGGCCGGGTCACCGCGACGGTGTACGCGAGAAACGAGGCGGCGAGCAGCGCGTTGCCCTCCACGTGATCGACCCCCGCGAGCAGGTAGAGGACTGCCGCGGCCGCGAGCGCGGTTGCGGGCACGACGCGACGGACCAGAAGCAGCGCCGTCGGGCCGAGCACGAGTACCCAACCCAGACCTTCCACCTCTCCGAACTCGGCTACCGCCGCGTCGGACGTCATCTGAGAGACCGTCAGGAAGCCGAGCGCGAGGGCCACGACCGCATCGGCCGTCAACCACACGGGTTCGCGGTTCACATCTCGGTCTGTTCGAAACCGTTCGATCATCGAACATCGAAAGTACCGGGCACGACATCGGTGGTCGTCCCCCTCTGGGAGGACACGACTCCCCCTTCGGCCGACGGCAGAAGACCACCCACGGGAAGGACGACGGCGACCCGTGCGGATCACCACATTGGGATCGAGGCCACACCGGCCCGACCACACCTCGATTCCACAAGGAGATCCTCATGTCGCTCACCTCGACCCACCCAGGTGCATCCACGCTTCCCCCGCCGCCCTCCACGACGGCGTCTGTCGCCGCCGCCGAAGCAGTGGAAGTCGTCAAGACGTACGGCACCGGCGCCGCGGTCGTGCACGCCCTCGCCGGCGTGACCGTGTCCTTCGAGCGTGGTCGCTTCACCGCCATCATGGGCCCATCCGGATCAGGGAAGTCGACCCTGATGCAGACCGTCGCCGGTCTCGACGCGGTGTCGTCGGGAAGCGTGTACATCGGCGGCGTCGAGATGTCGACGCTGTCCGACAAGGAACTGACCCGCCTGCGGCGCGACAAGATCGGCTTCATCTTCCAGGCGTTCAACCTGGTGCCGAGCCTGACCGCCGGTGAGAACATCGTGTTGCCCGTCGACCTTGCGGGCCGCAAGGTCGACCGCGACTGGTTCGACATGGTCGTCTCGACCGTGGGTCTCAGCTCCCGCCTCCGGCACCGCCCGGCCGAACTGTCGGGCGGTCAGCAACAGCGTGTCGCCGTCGCCCGCGCGCTCATCAACCGACCCGAGATCATCTTCGGTGACGAACCGACCGGGAATCTCGACAGCCACGCCGGCGCCGAGGTGCTGTCGTTTCTCCGATCCGCCGTGCGCGAACTCGGCCAGACGGTCGTCATGGTCACCCACGATCCGGTCGCCGCTTCCTACGCGGACCGCATCGTCTTCCTCGCCGACGGCCGCATCGTCGACGCGATGTCCTCGCCCAGCCCTGACCAGGTGCTCGACCGCATGAAGCGGCTCGGCAACTGACCACCTTTCTTCTCCACCCACACATCGACGAAGGATCCACCATGTTCCGCCTCTCCCTACGCTCACTGCTCGCCAAGAAGCTCCGACTCCTCACCACCGCCATCGCGATCGTTCTCGGCGTGGCCTTCACCGCGGGGACGATGATCCTCGCGGACACGATGTCCGCGTCGTTCTCGTCCACCATCGACGACCTCGGCGAGGGCGTGGACGCGGTCGTGCGCGGCGACCGACTCGACCCCGATGACTCCTTCTCCCCTCGTGCGACCGTTCCGTTCGACACTCTGGAGACGGTCCGCTCGATCGACGGGGTCCGCACCGCGGCTCCCTACTGGGAGGGGTACGCACAGGTCATCGGGGCGGACGGGAAGGCACTCGATCTGCGCCAGAGCGTCGGATTGAACTGGATCGCCGACCCGGACCTCACGATGTTCCACCTCGTCGACGGCACCGCTCCACGCTCCGGCGGCGAGGTCGTCCTCGACTCGGACACGGCGGACCACGCCGAACTCGACGTGGGCGACACCGTGGACCTGATCACGGTCGCAGGTCGTGAGTCCTTCAGGATCGTCGGGCTCTCCGAACTCGACGGGGGCAGCTCGCTCGGCGACACGGCGTTCGCCTTCTTCCACGACAGCGACGCTGCCACCCGGCTCGCCGAGCCCGGGGCCGTCGACTGGATCCTCGTCGGCGCCGACGACACCACGACCGAGGCCGAACTCGCCACCGCCATCTCGGCTGCGACCCCGGACGCCCAGGTCCTGTCGGGTTCCGAGTTCGTCGACGAGTTGCAGAACGAGGTCGACGACTCGATCGAGCTGATCGAGACCGTGCTCTTGGCCTTCGGTGCGATCGCGTTGTTCGTCGGTTCGTTCACGATCGCCAACACGTTCACAATCACCATCGCCCAGCGCACCAGGGAACTCGCCCTCGTCCGGGCCATCGGAGCGAGCCGGCGCCAGGTGCTCGGTTCCGTCTTCCTCGAGGCCGGAATTCTCGGCGCCGTCGCCGCCGCGCTGGGTCTCGTCGCCGGCCTCGGGGTGGCCACCGCTCTCACGAAGGTCTTCAGCGCGACCGGGCTGGAGTTCCCGTCCCGAGCACTGATCGTGGCTCCCTCGACCGTTGCCGTCTCGATGGCGGCCGGCATCGTCGTCACCGTCGCTGCCGCGGTCGTGCCCGCTCGACGGGCCGCTTCGGTCGCTCCGGTCGACGCCATGCGGGACGCGAGCATCGAGCGTCTCGACACGTCCCGCCGACGGGTCGCCATCGGTTCCGCGCTCGGAGTCGCCGGCATCGCTGCGCTCGTCAGCGGCGCCTCTGGGGGTGCCGCCTCGACCGTGGGCCTCGGCAGTCTCGCAACGTTGCTCGCCGTGCTTGCGCTGGGTCCGGTGCTCGTTCGCCCGGTCACCGGCGCGCTCGCGGTGCCGATGCGCCGACTCGGCGCCAGCGGCCGACTGGCCGCGGCCAACGCGACACGGAACCCGAGAAGGTCAGCCGCCACCGCCGCAGCACTGACGATCGGCGTGATGTTGGTCGTCGGTGCCTCGATGTTCGCCTCGACGGCCAAGGCGACGTTGAGTGGCGACGTCGACGACGTGTTGACGGCCGATCAGGTGCTACGACCGGTTGGCATGAACCCCGGGTTCCCGACTGGCATCGCCGGTTCGATCGACGCTCTCGACGACGTGAGAGCCGTGCCCATGCAGATCACGATGGCACTGCTCGACGGCGAGGCGGCCGACGTCGCCGGACTGGACCTCCCGGCGGCGACCGGAATGATCCGCCTGAACCTGGTCGATGGTGACCTCGGTCCAGCGGGGCTCGCGATCGGCGATCGTGTGGCAGAGGATCGGGGCTGGTCGGTCGGTGACACGGTCGAGATGACCTTCGCCGACGGGGTATCCCAGTTGGCCGTGGTGGGAGCCATCTTCGAGGAGACCACCGCCCTACCACCCGTGATCGCCCCCTACGACACGGTGGCCCCCCACGGCGATGACCTCGATCGCCTGGTCTTCGTCGACGCCCCATCCGACGCACTTGCCACGGTCGAGTCGATTCTGTCCACCGCTCCGACGGTGACGGTGGACACCGTCGACGGATACGCAGCTTCGCTTGCGGGCTCGCTCGACATGGTGCTGACCGTGGTGCTCGGCTTCCTCGGCCTGGCCGTGGTGATCGCCGTGCTGGGGATCGCGACGACCGTCGGGTTGTCGGTCCACGAGCGCACCCGTGAACTCGGGGTCTTGCGGGCGGTCGGCATGAGTCGACGGCAGCTGCGTCGGTCCATCCGGCTCGAGTCCATCGCGATCGCGCTGTTCGGCACGCTGCTCGGCATGGCGATGGGCATCGGGTTCACCTGGGCGCTGCTCACGACGCTCGTCGACGACGGGCTCGCATCGCCCGTCGTCCCGGCCGGCGCCCTGGTCGCTGTCACCGTGGGCGCCCTGCTCGCAGGAACGATCGCCGCGGCTCTCCCGGCCCGGAGAGCCGCCCGTATCGCTGTCCTCGACGCCGTCCGGTCCGCCTGAACGGCGCCCGGGACCGAAGTCCCGCCCCTTCCTGGCCACCCGGCGACAGCCGGGTGGCCAGGGTCGCGTCCGTTACCGGTCGACCCGTCCCACCGTGGGGGGAGGACGTCCCCCAGACGGCCACCGTGTTGGTCACGTTCGCGTCGAGCGTCGGCAGGCCCGAGGCCACGAGCGCCGGGAACGTGACGAGTGAGCCACCACCGGCGATCGCGTTGATCCCTCCCGCGGCGACACCTGCACCGGCGAGGAGCAGCACGGTGTCAGGCTCCACGACGCCCCCGGCGAGCACGGGAGCGATCTATGACTCCATGTCCGACGGGCATCGAGACGTTCTACCTTCCGCACCGTCGGTCGAGCGCGATCGGAACCCTAAGGGCCAGTGGAGACGGAGCCGTCGGAGATGGCCGTGTTCACAGGAACGGCGTCCCGTGCGGAGGCCGACCGTTCGGCGCGACGCACCGCTCGTCGATTCGCCACCCGGTACATGAGCGCGAAGGCGACGGCGAGGATCGAGGCCGCTGCGCCGCCCCGGTACAGCCACGAGGTGGAGTCGGTCCCGGCGAAGGCGGCGTGCATGCTCGTGAGCCAGAACGCCAGGTAGCTGGTGAGGTGCACGACCCGCCAGAAGCGACGCGGGAGGCGTCGCATCGCCAACGAGGTCAGTTGCACCGCGACGAGGAGCCACATGCCGAGGACCCCGAGAGCGACGGCCCCGGGCTTCCATTCAGACGCGTAGGGGACGGCGAGATCCGCGAGTCCGAACGACACGTAGCTGTCGGCGACCAGGGACGCCAGGTGGATCGCGAGGAACGACATCGTGAGCCCGGCCAGCCAACGGTGCATCGCCAGTAGCCAGGTCGGATGCCGATGGTTGGGGAACGCCTTCGTGGAGAGGAGGATTCCCCAGATCACCGACGCGGTGAGCATCAGCCAGGCGATCATCCCCGACGAGCGCGTGAGGTACCACCAGAACTCCGGATTCATCGCGCACCGCTCCGTGGCCGCATGTCGATCCCGGCGAGATCACCGGTGCTCAGGACGCTGCATCCGGCCGAGGCCCGTGGGACGGCGATTCCACTGAGTCCATGTCCGTCCAGGTAGGCGACGGCATCGCCGGAGCCTGCCGCGAGTGCGGCGGTGGCGTGCACCTCGGCCAGCCACGCTGCTGAGGCGATGACCGTGACAGCGTCGAGATCGGTCGACGAGGACCGCTCGGTGACCGGGTCGATCTGGTGATGGCGTTCGACGCCGTCACGTGTCCAGCGACGCGAGCGGGTGCTCGACGTTGCGACGCCTCCGCCGCTGATGGCGAGAGCGCAGAGCAGCCCGTCGGCGGGATCGGGGTGCTCGACGTCTACCAGCCAGCCGGCGGGGTCGACCGGCACGCCACCCATCGCGAGGTCTCCTCCGATCTCGACCATTGCCCCGGCCACGCCGGCGTCGAGGAGGCGGGCGACCGCGAGGTCGGCCGCCAGACCCTTGCCGATGCCTCCGGGGTCGACGACGAGGCCGGCCGGGACCGTCACGGTGTTCGCGCACGGGTCGAGTTCCAGGTCGTGCAGTGACGCCGACGCCCACATCGTCGCCGCAGGCACCTGGCACACAAGGTCTGGGTCGAGGTGACTGGCGGAGTACCCCTCGGCGATGACGGCCCTCAACACGGTCGGGTCGAACCGACCCGCGGTCACCTGGTAGCCCTCGATCATCGCCCCCAACAGGGTCAACGTCGACGGGTCGACGCTGAGCACTCCACCGCCGGTCGGACCGAGTGCGTTGATGCGGCTGATGTCGCTGGTGGGGATGAACCTGCTCCAGCGATCCTCGAGGTGGCGTAGGTAGGAGACGACATCCCTCAGAGCTGCATCGACTCGACCGGCCGGCCCGCCGTCGGTCGGGTCTGAGGCGATGAGATGCAGCCGGCTGGCCATCACCCGGCTGTGGATCTCAGCGACTGCCATTGGTCTGCCCCGTCGGCGCCTGCGACACGGGGGCCTGACGAACCGTCGGGGCCTGGGCCACGCTGGCCTGCCGGACCGCCGGCTCTGCGCTCAACACGATCGGCTGGCCTGGCGATGCCGGCACAGCTTCCGACGTTCCTCCGACGACAGTGGCCGCGTCCGTCGCGTCGGCGGGGTGGATGACGACCACCACCTGGGCGGGAGTGGCCGGCGTCGTGATCAGGGGCTGCGCAGACGAGGACGTCTCCCGGTTCGCGTAACCCAGGGCGGCGACGAGACCGAGCATGGCGGCGAAGCCGAAACCTGCCGCAGCGATCTTGGACCGCTGAGCGGCACCCTCGCGTCGCGCCCCTGTGGAGCGTCCGGTGCCGGCCGGCTGTCCCTCGCCACCGGAGCGGGACGACTGGGCCCTGCGTCGCTGCAGCTCTTCGACCCGTGCCCGATGAGAAGCCGGCTCAGTCATCGTCCTCACGCCCTTCGTACTCTCTGTGTTCGTACTCGTCCTCGTAGTCGTCGTACTCGTCGTCGTGCTCGTCGTCGTACTCATCGTCGTGATCGTCGTCGTAGGGGGTGGTAGCGGCCACGGGTGCACCCGCCCGCTCGCTCACGCTCGCCGTGATGGTGCCGTCGGCGTTCGAGACAGCGGTGAAGTCGAGGGCCCGCGACCCGTCGGTCATGGTGACCGTCAACGTTGACGGGTCGCTCTGTGCGAGGTTCCAGCTCCAACCGGGTGCCGGCGCCACCCACTCGAGACGCACTCCGGCATCCGTCGTCGCGACCGCGACGGTCCCGGCGGTGTCGACGGCGAATTCCTGCACGCCGTCCGCGTCGGCGACCGACGTGGACGTCGACGGCTCGGCCGCGGAAGTGTCCGGGAGGTAGACGTCGACCACCTGCGCGGAGGGCGTCGTCAGGTCGCCGGCGGCCGAGACGTTCCCGACCGGACTGTCGGATGCGTTGTCGAGGATGCCGATGTTGGCGCTGACGGCTGTCGCACCGGCGAGGACGACCGCGAAGACGGACACGATCGTGACGAGCCGTGTGCGGCCCGAGAACCATCCGGTGGGCTTTGAGGGCTGTGGAGAAGTCATGTGCTCAACGTAGAGACGTGCCCACCAGAGGGTGGCCAGCCGGAGGTAAGCGTTTGGCAAAGATGACCGTCTGCCCTGTCGGCCATGTCGGGGCCGCGGCATGCTCTCGCCATGAGAATCCTGGTCGTGGAAGACGATCCGTCGATCTCGGGGCCGCTGCGGGACGGCCTCACCCGCGAGGGATTCGAGGTCGAGGTGGCGGCGACCGGCGCCGAGGCGCTGGCTGCTACGCCTGTCGATCTGGTACTGCTCGACCTCGGTCTTCCCGACCTCGAGGGACGCGTCGTGTGTCAGCGGCTCCGATCGACGACCAGCGTGCCGATCATCGTGGTCTCGGCCCGCGGCGACGAGATCGACCGTGTCATGCTCCTCGAACTCGGCGCCGACGACTACGTCGTCAAGCCGTTCGGCTTCCGTGAACTCGTCGCCAGGATCCGGGCGGTCACCCGCCGCGCCAACTCGACGGAGAGTTCCCACACCACAGATGAACTTGTCGTCGGACCGCTACACATCGACCAACGCAGCAGGACCGTGGAGTTCGCGGGTGACCATGTCGAGCTCACGCCCAAGGAGTACGACCTCCTCGTGTTCCTCGCCTCCGATGCCGGCGCCGTCCGCAGCCGCGAACAGCTCATCCACGACGTGTGGGACGAGCACTGGTGGGGATCGACGAAGACGCTCGACGTCCACGTCGCATCACTGCGCAAGAAGCTGCTCCCCGATCTGATCGAGACCGTCCGATCGGTCGGCTACCGACTGGTCGAGCTCCCCACCGATCCTCCATGACCAGACGTCTCGTGGTCAGCTACCTGGCGATCACCGTCGTCGTCCTGGTCCTTCTCGAAGTGCCGTTCGCCGTCTTCTACGCCCAACGGGAACTCGAACGCCTCACCGCCGACGTCGAGCGCGACGCATCGGTCATCGCCTCCATCTACGAGGACGACCTCGAGGCAGGGCGCACCCCCGACCCACTCCCCGCGCAGCGCTACGAAGCGCGGACGGGAGCGCGGGTCGTCGTGGTCGACGCACGAGGGATCTCCGTCGTCGACACCGGCCAACCGGCCCCCCGGGACTTCGCGACACGCCCGGAGATCGCCACCGCTCTCACGGGCGAACGCTCCACGGGCACGCGCCCGTCGGAGACCCTCGGCACCGAACTGCTCTATGTCGCGGTACCCGTCGCGTCGAGCGGCACCGTGCACGGCGCCCTGCGGATCACCCTCGACACCTCCGAGGTGGATGAACACGTACACCGCTTCTGGTGGGGACTCGCGAGCATCGGTCTCGTGGTCCTCGCCGCGATGGGCCTGGTCGGCTGGCTCATCGCCCGTTCCGTGACATTGCCACTGCGCCGCCTCAACGCCACCGCCCGTCGCTTCGGCAGCGGAGACCTCAGTATCGAGCCGGCCGCCGCAGAAGGACCACCCGAGCTCCGCGAGCTCTCCGAGACCATGTCGACGATGGCACGGCAGCTCGCGGCGATGATCGACGAACAGCGGGCCTTCGTCGCCGACGCCTCACACCAGCTCCGCACTCCCCTCACGGGGCTCCGACTCAGACTCGAGAACCTCCAGGCCGACCCCGACGGCACCACCGACGGGGCGCAGATCGAAGCGGCTATCGAGGAGATCACCCGCCTGTCGACCCTCGTGACCGACCTGTTGCAGCTCGCCCGCGCCGACCGTCACGACACATCTGTCCCTCACGACCTCGCCGCCATCGCCGCCGAGAGGGTCGACACCTGGAGCGCCGTGGCCGAGGGAGCCGACGTCCGCCTCGCGCTGCAGTCCGATCAGCCGTCCCTGATGGTCATGGCCGTCCCCGGTGCGATCGAACAGATCCTCGACAACGTGCTGGACAACGCGGTGGACATCTCGCCCGCGGGTACCACCGTCACCGTGTCCATCCACCCCGGCGTCGAAGAGCACAGCCTCGTCGTTACCGACCAGGGACCCGGCCTGACCGACGACGACAAGGCGCGCGCGCTGCGACGCTTCTGGCGCGGCGACACGAACCGCCCCGGCACCGGCCTCGGCCTCGCCATCGCAACGAGCCTCGCGACGGCCTCGGGAGGCGGCCTGAGCCTGGGCGACGGTCCCGATGGTGGACTGGAGGTCACCGTCGACTTCCCCGCCGAACAGCCGGGGGAGCTCCACCCCTCTGAGCACGGTTAGTGCCGCAGTCACGGATCGCCGCTCACTGCCAGCCGGCGTGAGCGGGATGTTCACCATCTCGCCGGCGCAGCTCGTGGTCGAGGCATAGACGGAGTCGGTGACAAGAAACGGTGTCCGATCCCATATAGGCTGATATGTGAATCTGTAAATTCAGTTCGCCGTCCCCTGACCCCGCGCGGCATGTGGAAGGGACGGCCTATGGCCGACGAACAGAATCTCTCTGCAGTTCTCAGCGAGTTCGCGCGCACCGTCATCACCGATTTCCCGATCCAGAAGATCCTCGACCACCTGGTGCAACGGATCGTCGGGGTCTTGCCCATCACCGCTGCGGGTGTGACCCTCATCTCGGACGACAGAAAGGCGGAATACATCGCGGCCTCCGACGCGTCTGCGTTGCGGTTCGAGCAACTGCAGTCCGAGGTCGGAGAGGGACCCTGCCTCGAGGCGTACCAAACCGGCGAGGCGGTCGCCGTCCCAGACGTGGCAACTGACGGCCGGTTCCCACGTTTCTCGCCCCTCGCAAGCACGGCTGGTCTCGGAGCCGTGTTCACGTTCCCGCTGCGACATGGCGACGTTCGGATCGGCGCGCTCGACCTGTACAGAACCAGCCCCGGCCCACTCGACGAGCACGACATGGACACAGCGCAGACGCTGGCCGATGTCACCGCCGCCTATCTCCTCAACGCACGAGCACGGGAGGAGGCCAACCAAGACCTGGAGTCGGTCCGCCACAGTTCGCTGCACGACCCTCTCACCGGACTGCCCAACCGACAGCTACTTCAGGAGCGCCTCACTCACGCCTCTGACCTGGCGAAACGGTCCCACACGAAGGCGGCCGTACTCTTCGTCGACCTCGACCGCTTCAAGGACGTGAACGACCAGCACGGCCATCACGCCGGCGACGCGCTACTCCGCGCCGTCAGCGATCGGCTCAGCCACTTGATTCGCGATGGCGACACACTCGCTCGAGTTTCAGGAGACGAGTTCGTCCTGTTCTGCGAGAACATCAGCTCGCCCAAGGATGTGGAGGATCTCGCCGAGCGGATCGGCGCGTCCTTCAAGCCACCGTTCTCGATCTTCGGTCGCCCCATCGCGATCACAGCAAGCGTCGGGATCGCCTTCGCCGGCGCGGGCGCGGACATCACCGATGAGCTCATCACCAGAGCAGACGTCGCGATGTACGCGGTCAAACGCAGAGGCGGAGCAGACCATCAGATCCACGATCTTCGCACCACCTCGCCACCAGCGATGGACCCCCCACTGCTACCGGATTGGCGCGACGAAGAGTCGTTCGCTGCGGACCTTCGCGAAGCCATGGACTCGGGGGCGATCTACGTCGCCTACCAGCCGATCTTCGATCTGGACTCTGAGCGGATCCGCAAGGTCGAAGCGCTCGCACGGTGGGACCACCCGGTGCGTGGGGCCATCTCCCCAGGAACGTTCATCCCCCTGGCAGAACGTCACGGCCTGATCGACGAACTCGGGGCATGGGTGTTGCAGAGATCCTGCGCCGGGATAGTCGAGATACATCGGAGCGGGATCGACGTCGACTTGACGGTCAACGTCTCGGCGACGCAGCTACACCACCCCGATGTCGTTGAATGCGTGGCGGAAGTCCTGGAGGCCGCCGGCCTGGACGCACATCGGTTGTGGATCGAGGTGACCGAAGGCGTGCTGGTCGATGACCGTGCCATCGAGTCTCTGCATCGCCTACACGATCTCGGTGTGCGCCTGGCCATCGATGACTTCGGCACCGGCTATGCCAGCTTGCAGTATCTGACGCGACTCTCAGTGGATGCGCTCAAGATCGACATGTCCTTCGTCAGGGGTCTCGGCGTCAACGTCAGCGACACCGCAATCATTCGCTCGGTGATCGGCCTCGGACGGGAGCTCGGGGTGAGGGTCATCGCCGAAGGTGTCGAAACCGAATCCCAACGGGCTCAGCTGGTGGCGCTCGAGTGCCGTCTCGGGCAAGGATGGCTACTCGGGCACGCCGTCCAACTCGATGAGTTCATTCGAGCACGTCGACAGGGCGATGCGGTTCGTCCCGTCATCCCGGCCGGAGGGAACGAGAGGCTTCGTCTCGCAGCTCTCGAAGCCTGCAGGGTCCTCGATACGGACCACGAGAACGCGTTCGACTCTCTCGCTCGGTTGGCCTCCCGGTTGCTGGGGACACCGATCGCGCTGATCTCGCTCGTCGACGCCCAGCGCCAATGGTTCAAGGCGAGCATCGGCGTGGACGTCACGGAAACGCCGCGCGGCATCGCCTTCTGTTCACACGCCATCGAAGTCCCCGACCAGCCGTTCGTCATCCCCGACACAGAACTGGACGACCGCTTCTGCACCAACCCCTTCGTCACCGGACCCCCCAACATCCGCGCCTACGCCGGCATCCCGATCTGCAGCCGGGAAGGACTCGCGCTGGGAACCCTCTGCGTGTTGGACACCGCGCCACGCACCTTCAGCGACGACGACCTGGACCTGTTGACCGCCCTGGCCGAGCAGGCGGCAACGCTGCTCGACCTGCGTCGCCGGGTGGCCGAGCTCCACACACGAAACCAACTTGTGCGGGGCCAAGCCCTCGAAGGAGCCGTAGCACCAGCTCTCGTGGCCGGCGCCTGAGCGCGGGTTCTACAGTTCACTCGCCCTGGTGGCAGGGGAGCTCGCCGAGCCTGCGGTCGTCGGCCCTCGGGTGGGCCGGAACCGCGTGTTCCTCCACCGGAAAGCTCAGGCCGCTCACGACGGCTCGGGTCTCGTGCTCGGGCGCCCGGCGAATGCCGCACTGATCAGGTCGAGGTGGGCCAGGTCGGTGCCACAGCATCCGCCGGTGACCGCGAGGTGTGGGAGCCGGTCCGCGATCCGGAGGTAGCCGTCGACCAGGGCCGTCTCGTCGCCCCGATCGAGCTCTGTGGAGTTGTCGAGTTCCTCGTGGCTCTTCGTCGACGCGTTGGCGCGGACCCCGCGGAGGCGGTACCAGGGGCCGGGCGTGTCGAGGACGTGGAGGAAGTGGCTGGGGTGGGCGCAGTTCACCATGAAGTAAGCCGCTGCGCCGTCGGTGGCCGCGTCGACCTGCTCGATCGCCGCTGCCAGCGACTGACCGGAGGGCAGCCGGCCGTCGGTCTCGACGGTGAACGAGATGACGACGGGCACGTCTTCGCTGACGGCTGCCATCACGATCCCGGTCGCCTCGTCGGCGTAGTTGATCGTGAAGGCGGAGACGAGATCGGGACCGGCGGCCGCGAGGGACCGGACCTGTGGATGGTGGTACTTCGCTGCCTCTGAGGCGCTCATGGCGTCCGCGATGGCGTACCCGTCGCCGCGAGGACCGAGGTTGCCGCTGACGACCACCGCCGTGTCGGGGTTGGCCGCACGCAACTCGACGAAGAGCGTGACCGCGTCGCGGTTGACCCGCTCGAGGGCTCCCGCGTCGTAGCCGAGCAGGGCGCCCCAGTCGGAATGTGCCCGCCAGGTGAGCGTCTCGATGACCACACCGGTGCCGTCACGTCGGCCTATGTCGATCACCGCCTGGTAGTAGCGGCGGATGGTGTCTCGGTGCTCCGGCGACTCCAGGAGCGGGAAGGTCGCGAAGTGGGGCAGGTCGATGCCGTGGTTGAAGACCAGATCGGTCTCGAAGCCGGCCTCACTGATGAAGACGCGCCCGTCCAGTTGCGGCAGGCGGTGGGTGGCGGAGTCGGCAGAGCCGACCGGGCTTGTGACGAAACGGGTGCTCATGAAGGGGTCCTTTCACCGAAGGCGTACTCACCTGCGGTCATCTGGGGAATCGGGTTGGTCGGGCGGGGATGGGTGAACAGACGGGCGGGATCCTCGAAGTCGACGAGCCAGAGGCGGCCACCGCCGCACGGGGCCGGGTTGTACTCCGCGAACCCGAAGAGCTCCTGGGCCCGCCGGGGAAGGGCCGCTCCGACTTCGGGGGGAATCGAATAGGCGTGTGCCTCCTCCGGCCTCAGCCACCCCTGCAGGTAGCTGAGGTGGAGGGCCTGACGCCACTGGTCCACGGAGTGGTTGGCGCCGCCACCGTGGACGGTCTTGCCGCTGAACAACAGCACCGATCCCGCGGACATCTCGGCCGGAAGCGAGTTCGCCGGGTCGTACAGGCCGATGGAGTCGGCCCGGAGGTGGCTACCCGGGACGACACGCGTCGCGCCGTTCTCGGCTGTGCAGTCGGTGACGGCCAACATCGCGATGACCGTGATCTCGGGGCCGTCGGGGAGGTGCCGGTTGAACCAGGGCCAGCCGCTCTGGTCGCGGTGGAGGTACTGGGCGGACTCACCGGGGCCGATCGCGATGAGCTGGGTGTCGCTGATCTGGGTCGCCCCCCCGTCGGGGATGAGACGGTTGTCGGCGACACCGAGGATGGTGTCGTCGAGGCAGATGTCGACGAAGGCCGGCGTCTTGGCCAGGATTCCGTTCACGCGGACCGTCGTGGCGCCGTGGAACTCCTCCCACTCGGGGTCGCCGCTGCGACTCCCGGCCGGGGTGCCGTCGACCCACGGGCTGAGGTCGTCGCTCATCCGGCGGACGGTTGCCGCGGCGATGAGCCCGTCGACGATCACAGCTCCGACCTCTTCGATCGCAGCGTCCACCTCCGCGATCCCGGCGGTGCTGGGCAGGGTGGGCAGCGCTCCCACTCTCATCGGATTCTCCTCTTCTCCTGCTCGCCGTGTTGCGAGCACTGCCATCGTGGAGAAGCGCCGACTGAGGAGCTTGAGGGCCGTGTCCGGATTCTCTGAGGATCGTCGCCTGCGGGCCGCGGTGAAGCGGGACAAACTGTTGGGAATGCTCCGTTTCGGTGACTACTCCGTCGACGTCGGCGCCCGCGTCGTCGAACGGGACGGCGTGGAGCAGCACCTCGAGCCGCAGGCCTTCGATCTCCTCGTACATCTGCTGGCCCACCGCGAGCGCGTCGTCCCCAAGGCCGAACTGCTCGATGAGGTGTGGGGCGACCAGTTCGTATCGGAGTCGGCCCTGACCACCCGCATCAAGGAGGTCCGTCAGGCGCTCGGCGACAACGGCACCCGCCAGACGGTGATCAGGAATTTCCGCGGGCGCGGGTACCGGTTCGTGGCCGACGCCGTGGAGGACCTGCGGCCGCGAACCGCTCGGGCCGAGGTGGATGCACATGCGGCGCTCGTCGGGCGCGACGTCGACCTCGCAGAGGCAGCCGGCCTCGTCCACACGTCGAAGCTCGTCACGCTGGTGGGCCCCGGTGGTGTCGGCAAGACGACGTTGGCCCGGGAGCTGATCGGTCGATCAGGGGACCAGCACGCCGATGGGGTTCGGGTCGTGGAGCTCGCGCACACCAGCGACCCGGCGAGCCTGATCCACGTCCTACGCCGCGACACGGGACTGGTGGACGCCCGCACCAGCGACGCCCTCATCGCTGCGGTGGCGGCGCTCGATGCTGTCATCCTGCTGGACAACTGCGAGCACCTCATCGCCGAGGTCGGCAGGCTCGTCGCGGGGATCCTCGCCCGGAACGGCACCGTGCGGCTCTTGGCGACGAGCCGCGAACGCCTCGGCGTTCCGGCCGAGCAGGTGTGGCCGCTGGCTCCGCTCGGTGAGACCGCGGCACAGCAGCTCCTGCTCGCCAGGGCACGCCTGACCCAGCCGGACTTCTCGTGGGGCGTCGGTGACGAAGTGGACGTGAACCGGATACTCCATGCGATCGACCGGCTCCCGTTGGCCATCGAGATGGCCGCGGCCCGTCTCCCGACGATCGGTGTGTCAGAGCTCGCCGACCTCCTCACGAGTCGACTCGACCTCCTCGGCTCAGCCGACCGGGCCGCGGTCGCCCGGCACAGCACCATCGACGAACTGATCGGTTGGTCCGAGAGCCTTCTCACCGGCACCGAGCGCGACCTGTTGACCACGATGTCGGTCTTCTCGGGGCCGGTCACGATCACCGATATCGCTGCTGTCGCCGCTGGCGAAGCCGCCGAACTCGCGATGGGCCCCCTCGCCGGACTCGTCGACAAGTCACTCGCAGTGGCCGACACAACGAGGAGCCCGACCACGTACCGGCTTCTGGAGACAGTCCGTGCGTACGCAGAGAAGCGCCGCCCGCCCGATGTCGCAGCCGCCCACGCCCGCCACGTCGCGGTGACCGTCACGACATGCGACCGCCTCATCCGCACCGTGGACGAACCCGTCGCGACAGCGCGTCTCGAGGCGCTCACCGCCGAGATCCGAGCAGCTCACGCCTGGGCACGAACCCACGACACCGTGCTGGCGGGAGAACTGACCGCCGCGTTGTTGCGGTACGCCCACGAGCGACCATGGGCGGAGCCCAACGCGTGGGCCGGTGCTCTCGCGGAACTCCCCGATCTGGCTGAGCCGGCGAGGCTCGCCGCTTTCGCCGCGCTCGCCGCCGAAGCATCGAATCGTGGCGACTTCACCAGGTCCCGACACCTCGCTGAGCAGGCGGCGAACAGTACGGACCTGCGTGTCGTGGGGTTCGCCTACGACACACTCGCCAACATCGGCCTCTACAGCGGCGACCTGGACGCAGCGCATCACCATGCGGCGCTACTCCTGGAGCTGGGTGAGCATTGCGATGACGCGATGATCCGCAGTCTGGGTGTCTCCACCGAGGTGTTGTCCTTCGTCTACGACGGCCAGGTCGGCGAGGGCGAAGCGGCCTTCGAACGACTGAACACCGTGACCGAACTGAGCCCGACGAGCGCGGCATGGATCGCATACACCGAAGGCGAGGTCCTGGCAGCCGCCGGCCGAATTGCGCCAGCGACCGATGCCTACCGCCGAGCCATCGAGCTCGGGACCTCGGTCGGCAGTCTCTTCGTCGTCAGCGTGTCCAACGTCTCCTCCCTCGCCGCTGCGACCCGCGCGAGCGACGCTCCCCTCGACGCGTTCGTTCCGCTCCTCGAGGAGTACCGGCGGACTCAGAGCCTCACCCATGCCGTCACGACGCTTCGTAACCTGATCGAGGCGATGGTGAACGCCGGGATGACGGAGCCGGCGATGAGGATCGCCGGTGCGCTCTCGAGCTCGGCGGTGAAATCGACGTACGGCGCGGAGTCCGACCGTGTCGAGGCGGTGCGTGGAGCTGCCATCGCCGCCGCCGGCAGTGAATCGGTGGACGAATGGCTACGGGAGGGCGCACGCCACGACGCCCCCTGGGCCCTCGATCACGCCATCGACATCCTGAACGAGCGCCGGGCAGCGACGGAGTAGGACCTACAGGTCAGCGAGCACCACTTCGAGCTCGACTGCGACCGTGTCACCGACCTCGATGTTCTCGGCCTTTCGGACGGGATTCTTGACGGGCAGCACATAGGAGCCCGATCCGGAGTCGGGGAACACCGATGTCAGCCACTCGCTCCCGCCGATGCGCACATGCACGCGCACCGAGCCGAAACCCCGACGGGGAGGGGTCATGTCCCGGATCTCCTCGGCCACCTCGACCGGCACCATGGCGAACACCCAGGAGGCGTCGGTACGTGCGTCCCACTCGAACAGCTCGGCATCGAAGGCGAATGCCATCGGGAGAACCTAGTGCCGTGACCGGCAACGTCGGGGGTGGCGCGTCCACCACTTGAGTGTCGAAGTCGCGTTGGATGTGGGTATGGCTGAACGCGTCCGGGTTCGAGAGATCACCAACGATGAGGGGAATCGTCTGCTCAAGATCGTGC
>JAVJTC010000030.1 GCA_040219085.1 Acidimicrobiales bacterium | reverse complement strand
GGGCATAGTGACCCGGCCATTGCTTGTGGAAGCGTGGTCGCTCAACGGATAAAAGGTACTCCGGGGATAACAGGCTAATCTTTCCCAAGAGTCCATATCGACGGAAAGGTTTGGCACCTCGATGTCGGCTCATCGCATCCTGGGGCTGAAGCAGGTCCCAAGGGTTGGGCTGTTCGCCCATTAAAGCGGTACGCGAGCTGGGTTTAGAACGTCGTGAGACAGTTCGGTCCCTATCCTCTGCAGCCGTAGGAAATCTGAGGAAGGCTATCCCTAGTACGAGAGGACCGGGATGGACGCAGCTCTCGTGTGCCAGTTGTCCTGCCAAGGGCATGGCTGGTTGGCGACCTGCGGAAGGGATAACCGCTGAAAGCATCTAAGTGGGAAGCCCGTTCCGAGATGAGATTTCCCACCGGGTTAACCGGGTAAGGCCCGTGGAAGACCACCACGTTGATAGGCCGGAGGTGTAAGCACGGTGACGTGTTCAGCCGACCGGTACTAATCGGCCGAGGGCTTGGTCTCACTCTCTAACCAGAGACCAATTCAAGAATGAGCATGATTCGATATTGAACCGGATCGCTCGTACTCGCTATGGAGTTCTCGAGGGGCGTGTGCTCCCTCACAAGTTTTCGGTGGTCATAGCGGTGGGGTCACACCCGTTCCCATACCGAACACGGTAGTTAAGCCCACCTGCGCCGATGGTACTCGGGTCGAGAGGCCCCGGGAGAGTAGGTCGCCGCCGGATTTCTCATTGGAAGAGGGCCCCTTCGGGGGCCCTCTTCTGCGTTTTCACCCCTCGGGTTCCCTAGGCTCGCCCCATGGCCGAGGATCGACGATCATCACGGGGTGGTCCGGGTCCCGCCCGTGGCCGGGGCGGGCCGAAGGGCCGGGGTGGGCCGAAGGGCCGCGACGGAGCCAAGGGCCGCGACGGAGCCAAGGGCCGCGACGGAGCCAGGGGCAGTGGCGCTCCGAAGGGCCGGGGCGCTCCGAGAGTCGATGGGCGCCGACCCCGCAAGCCCGGGCAGGTTGCCGACGAGCGGACTCAGGCGTGGGGCGGGCTCGCCCGACGGGGTGCGTCCCGTGCGCGTGCGGATCAGGACGACCCTGTCGAGGAGAGCCACGGTCGACGTGACGACCGGGGACGTGACGACCGACGCCGCGAGGACACACCGGAAGAGGCCGAAGCCCGCGCTCAGCGACGAGCGGCTGCGGCTGCGCGCCGTGAAAGGCTCGAGGACGAGGCCCGTCGGGCCGTCTCGCGTGCGCGTTCCGATGACGGCGCACCGGGGACGGGAACGGAGAAGAAGAAGCGAACGCGGCGCAGGGCGTCGAAGCTGTCACCGCAGAGTGCGACGACTCTGCGCGCCGCACTGGGCAAGAGCGCCCCGAAGGCCGAGAGCCGGCTGTCGAGTGCCGCGAGTGCATTCGAGGCCGAGCGCTTCGGTGACGCCCAGCGGATCCTGCGTGACCTGCGGCGCGACGCCCCGCAGGTCCCCGAGATCCGTGAACTGCTGGGCCTGACGTACTACCGGCTCGGCAAGTGGAAGGAGGCGGTCGGCGAGCTCGAGGACTTCGCGAGCCTCACGGGCGACCCCGATCAACATCCGGTCCTGGCGGACTGCCACCGGGCCCTGGAGAACTGGGACAGGGTCGACGAACTGTGGATCGAGCTGCGCGACGCGTCGCCGTCGGCGGAGATCGTGACCGAGGGCCGGATCGTCGCGGCGGGAGCCGCAGCTGATCGCGGTGACGTCGCGAAGGGCATCCGGATTCTCGAGAAGGGGTGGAACCGCCCCAAGCGGCCCAAGCCGCACCACCTGCGGCGCGCCTATGCGCTCGCCGACCTGTACGAGCGCTCCGGTGAACTGCCGCGAGCACGCGAACTCTTCGGATGGGTGGCGTCGCAGGCACCGGATCTCGCCGACGTGAAGGCACGAGTCGAGAACCTCGGCTGAGACCGGGGTACGAGCCGGGGCGCACGGTCGCGTATCGTGAGGGCAACGACGCTTCAGAGGAGTCACCACAGATGACCGATGTCACGTCCCTGCTCGGCGCCGACGCCGACGACCTGCTGTCACACGAGTGTGCGACGATCCCGGCTGCGGACCTCCACCTGCCGGGTCCGGACTTCATCGAGCGGGTGTTCATCGACAGCGACCGCAGCCCGCAGGTTCTGAGGAGCCTGCAGTCGCTGTTCGACCACGGACGTCTGGGTGGCACGGGTTACGTGTCGATCCTGCCCGTGGACCAGGGCATCGAGCATTCGGCCGCGGCGTCGTTCGCTCCGAACCCGCGCTACTTCGACCCGGCGAACATCGTCGAGTTGGCGGTGGAGGGTGGCTGCAATGCCGTGGCGTCGACGTTCGGGGTCCTCGCTTCGGTTTCGCGGCGCTACGCGCACCGCATCCCGTTCATCGTGAAGATCAACCACAACGAGTTGCTCTCCTACCCGGCCCAGTACGACCAGACGATGTACGGCAGCGTCGACCAGGCCTACGATCTCGGTGCAGCCGGGATCGGCGCCACCATCTACTTCGGTTCCTCCGAGTCGCGCCGTCAGATCCTCGAGGTGGCCGAGGCGTTCGCCCGTGCGCACGAGCTCGGGATGTTCACCGTCCTGTGGTGCTACACCCGCAACGAGGCCTTCAAGACCGACGGAGTGGACTACCACGCTGCAGCGGACCTCACCGGGCAGGCCAACCATCTCGGCGTGACCATCGAGGCCGACATCATCAAGCAGAAGCTGCCCGAGAACAACGGCGGTTTCGGCGCCGTCGGGTTCGGAAGGACCCACGACCTCGTCTACTCGACGCTCACGACGGATCACCCCATCGACCTGTGCCGCTGGCAGGTCGCCAACTGCTACATGGGTCGCGCCGGTCTCATCAACTCGGGTGGCGCGTCGTCGGGCGCGGGGGACCTCGCGGAGGCGGTATCCACCGCGGTCGTCAACAAGCGCGCGGGTGGCATGGGGCTGATCAGCGGGCGCAAGGCCTTCCAGCGGCCCACCGGCGAGGGCGTCGATCTGCTCAACGCGATCCAAGACGTCTACCTGGACGAGTCGATCACCGTTGCGTGAGTCGAGCGACCTCCGACAGCGTCGACTGCGACACTGCCGGTAGGGTCGTGCTCACCGACCTCACCGGGCGGTAACCTCGGCACTCGCCGACGACCCGACCCGGCAACGAAGTCTGCCGACTCCAAGCGTCACCGAGGTATCAAAGGGGATCCCGTGACCGACACCGCATCACCCGAAACGCGCGAACTCGACGCGCTCGTCATCCGCTTCGCCGGCGATTCCGGCGACGGGATGCAGCTGACGGGGGAGCGCTTCTCGTCCGCGAGCGCCCTGCTGGGCAACGACCTGGCCACGCTGCCGGACTTCCCGGCCGAGATCCGGGCTCCGGCGGGAACCGTCCTGGGGGTCTCGGCGTTCCAGATCCAGGTCGCCGACCACGACATCATGACGCCCGGCGATGCACCCAACGTGCTCGTGGCGATGAACCCGGCTGCGCTCAAGAGCGAGCTGCACCGCCTCGAGATCGGCGGGACGATCATCGCCAACGAGGATGCGTTCGAGGATCGCAACCTGGCCAAGGCGGGATACGACGAGAACCCGCTCACCGACGGGAGCCTCGCGAACTACACGTTGTTCACGGTCCCGATGACCTCGATCACCAAGCGGGCCTGTGAGGACCTCGGGGTCAAGCCCCGTGATGCGGAACGTTCGAAGAACTTCTTCGCGCTGGGACTGGTCTCGTGGCTCTACAACCGTCCAGTCGAACCCACCATGGACTGGATCGACAAGAAGTTCGGCAGCCGTGAGCTCGTCGCGGCGGCCAACGTCGCCGCGTTCAAGGCCGGACACGCCTTCGGCGAGACCGCCGAGCTCTTCGACTCCCGCTACGCGGTCCGGGCGGCGCCCCACGCCCCCGGGACGTACACGAACATCGACGGCAACACCGCGCTGTCGTGGGGTCTCGTCGCCGCCGGCCGTCAGGCAAAGCTGCCGCTGTTCCTGGGGTCCTACCCGATCACGCCCGCCTCCGACATCCTCCACGAGCTCTCGGCCCGCAAGAACTTCGGGGTGCGTACCCTCCAGGCCGAGGACGAGATCGCAGCGGTGTGTTCGGCGATCGGCGCGAGCTTCGGTGGACACATCGGCCTGACCACCACGAGTGGCCCGGGCGTGGCGCTGAAGTCCGAGGCGATCGGCCTGGCGCTCAGCCTCGAGCTGCCCCTCGTGATCATCGACATCCAGCGTGGCGGCCCGTCGACGGGTCTGCCCACCAAGACCGAGGCCTCGGACCTGATGTTGGCGATGTACGGTCGCCACGGCGATGCGCCGTTGCCGATCGTCGCTGCATACCGGCCCTCCCAGTGCTTCGACGCTGCGATCGAGGCCGTGCGCATCGCACTCAAGTACCGCACTCCGGTCATCCTGCTCTCCGATGGCTACCTCGCCAACGGGTCCGAGCCCTGGAAGCTCCCCGACGTGGACTCCCTCCCCGACATCTCCACGACGTTCGCCACCGAGACGAACGCCACCGACGACGACGGCAACCCGGTGTTCGAGCCGTACCTGCGTGACGACGACACCCTCGCCCGACCATGGGCCATCCCCGGCACCGCCGAGTTGATGCACCGCATCGGCGGTCTGGAGAAGCAGAGCGGTTCGGGAAACATCAGCTACGACCCGGCCAACCACGAGGAGATGACTCGGATCCGCCAGGCGAAGGTGGACCGCATCGCCGAAGACCTCGACCCCATCGAGGTGGACACCGCGGGCCCTGCCGACGTCCTCGTCCTCAGCTGGGGCTCGACCTGGGGTGCATGCAAGGGCGCGCTGCGCCGGTTGCGCGCCGAGGGACGCAGCGCAGACCACGTCCACCTCGTGCACCTCAACCCGTTCCCCAACGACCTGGGAGAGATCCTCAGGCGCTACGAGACCGTGCTCGTTCCGGAGATGAACACAGGACAGCTCGTCGACCTCGTGAGGGCGAAGTACCTCGTCGACGCCAAGTCCATCACCAAGGTCCGTGGGGTGCCCTTCACGGCAGGAGAGATCAAGAACGTGATCATGGAGGCCCTCGATGACTGACACGACCATCGACGTTCCCGAGACCACAAAGGCGGACTGGTCCTCGGACCAGGAGGTCCGGTGGTGCCCCGGTTGCGGCGATTACTCGATCCTGACCGCCGTGCAGATGATGATGCCCGACCTGGGTGTGCGCCGAGAAGACACGGTGTTCATCTCGGGCATCGGTTGCGCGGCGCGGTTCCCCTACTACATGAACACCTACGGGATGCACGGGATCCACGGGCGTGCGCCCGCCATCGCGACCGGTCTCGCCCTCGCCCGCCCCGATCTCGACGTGTGGGTGGTCGGCGGTGACGGGGACATGTTGTCCATCGGCGGCAACCACCTCATCCACGCCCTGCGGCGCAACGTGAACCTGAAGATCCTGCTGTTCAACAACCAGATCTACGGCCTGACGAAGGGCCAGTATTCGCCGACCAGCGAGATCGGCAAGATCACGAAGTCGTCGCCCATCGGTTCGATCGACGAGCCGTTCAACCCCATCTCGGTGGCGCTCGGCGCCGAGGCGACGTTCGTCGCACGTACCCATGACATGGACCGCAAGCACATGATGGAGACTTTCCGGCGGGCCTGGGAACACAAGGGTGCCGCGTTCGTCGAGGTCTACCAGAACTGCAACGTCTTCAACGACGGTGCCTTCGGCGCCATCACGAAGAAGGACAAGCGGGCCTCGATGTTGATCGACCTCACCCACGGAGAACCCATCACCTTCGACGATGGCGCGAAGGGCGTCACGATGGGTGCGGACGGACGTCTGCGGATCGTCGAGACCGCCGACGTCAACGCGTCCGATCTGCTCGTCCACGACGAGACCCGCGAGGACCCGAGCCTGGCCTTCGCGCTGTCGCGCATCGCGTCCGGGCCGTTCATGCCGACACCTGTCGGTGTGTTCCGTAGCGTCGACCGGCCGGAGTACGCGACCGAGGTCAGCCGCCAGCTCGCTTACGCCCAGGAGACCTCGGGTCCGGGCGATCTCCACGCGCTCCTGCACTCACGACCCACGTGGGAAGTGACCTGAGCGCCTGGGTCATCGACCTCGATGGCGTCGTGTGGATCGGGGACCGTCCGATCCCCGGTGCCGCAGAGGCAATAGCCGCACTCGTCGCACGTGGCGATGACGTCGTGTTCGTCACGAACATGTCCCGGCTCACTGTCGCCGACCAGGAGGCGAAGCTGGGCCGTGCGGGCATCGAAGCCGGCGGCCGGGTCATCACCTCCGCGATGGCGGCGGGTTCGTTGGTCCACCCGGGCGAACGGGTACTCGTCGTCGGCGGCGATGGGATCGCAGAGGCCGTCGAGGCGAACGGTGCGACGCCGGTCGACGACGGTGACGCCGACGCGGTGATCGTCGGACTCCACCCGGACTTCGCGTACGACGACGCGGGACGGGCGATGCGTGCGGTGCGCGCCGGCGCCCGGTTCATCGGGACCAACCACGATCCGACCTATCCGACGCCCGACGGGCTCCAGCCCGGGGGCGGTGCGCTGGTCGCGATGATCGCCTACGCGGCCGAGGTGGATCCGGTCCTCGCGGGCAAGCCCAATCGGCCCGTGGCCGATCTCGTCCGGCAGCGCCTCGGGGACGACGGCGTCGTCGTCGGTGACCGCGCGGATTCCGACGGCCTCTTCGCCCGGGAACTCGGCTACGACTTCGTACTCGTGATGTCGGGCGTCACCACGCCCGAGGACCTTCCCGTCGAGCCGGAGCCGGCGCACGTCTTCGCTGATCTCGCCGAGGCCGCACGCACCCTGTGAGCTGACCGTGCGGGCTGACGGTGAGGGACGTCAGTACCGGCGGCCGCCGAAGCGACGGTCCCCGGGGTCGTCGGACAGCGTCCGCCGGCCACGGTCGTAGGGGCCGCGTCCGATCCCGCCCGTCGAATCCCAGCGCCCGCTGGGGCGGTGATCGGCATCGAACATCACCCGTGCCATCCCCGACATCGCGCGGGCGGCGAGGGCGATCACCGCGCCGAAGACGAAGCCGCCGACGTGCGCGAGCCAGGCGATACCCGAGTCCTGGCCCGTGAAGAACTGGAGGACGAACCACCCGGCGAGCAGCCACTTCGCACGGACATCGCGTATCCAGATCAGGAGGACGATGAAGAGAGTGCGTACGGGCGCGTTCGGGTACCAGACGAGGTAGGCGCCCATGACCGCGGCGACGGCACCGGAGGCGCCGATCACCGGGACGGTGGATGCCGTCTGGGGCACGACGTGGGCAGCGAACGCCGCGAGCCCGCCGATCGCGTAGAACAGCAGGTACCGCACCGGGCCCATCCTGTCCTCGATGTTGTTCCCGAAGATCCAGAGGAACAGCATGTTTCCGCCGATGTGGAGCCAGCTTCCGTGGAGGAACATCGAGAACAGCACGGCGAGGTAGATCCGCTTGTCGGGGAACGGTGCAGGGCTGTCGGGCCCGCCGAGACCGCACGCCTCGTCGTCGCCGCGGGCGGAGTAGGTGATGTTGATCTCGTCGGTGGTGAGTGGTCGTCCCTCCACGACCTCACAGGGGATGGCGGCGTACTCGAGGCTGAACTCGGCGGCTTCGATGCCGGACTGGCCCTGCTGGACGAACAACCACACGCCGATGTTGACGGCGAGGAGCAGGATCGTGACCCACGCCGTGCGTGACGTCGGATTCTCGGCGCTTCGGATTCTCGCGGGGGTGAGCGCTTGAGGGGGTGAGGGTCCCTGTGCGCGGGACAGGGGCTCAACAGAATCGGTGGTTCCTACGCCGTCGA